>DASQTR010000041.1:0-7251 GCA_035641795.1 Ilumatobacter sp. | reverse complement strand
CGGCGCACCCGCCGCGATCGTCCGTATCGAGCTGCTGTACCCGCTGCCGCAGGAGGCGATGCTGCGACTGTTGCGCGAGAAGTACCCGAACGCCAAGCAGCTGCGATGGCTGCAGGAGGAGCCCGAGAACATGGGCGCGTGGCACTTCATCGAGCACCGCACGTGGCGGGTGAAGGAACTCGGCTACGAGATCCAGCACGTCGCGCGAGTCGAGTCGGGTAGCCCGGCCACCGGCTCCAAGACGGTCCACGACCAGGAGCTCGCAGAGCTGATGACCGAGGTCTTCGCCGGACTCTGACGGGGCGCCGGGAACCGCGCCGCGTCGCGCGGCGTCGAACTGGCATGAACACGCGAATCCCGATCTTGGCCGCCGCCGTGTGCATCGCGGTCGCCGCCTGCGGCACGGCGGAGGTCGCATCGCCCGGCACCGGCGATGGCGGCAGGCAGACGACGTCGACCGCGACGCCGACGACTACGCCGACGACTACGCCGACCACGACGGCGCCAAGCGGCGGTTGGATCGGTGGCGAGCCCGAGTGGACCGCGGCGGTAGCCGAGGAAGCGGTCCTCGCCGCAGGTGCCGGCTCCGATGCCGCGGTGGTCGAGATGGCGGCAGCCCCGGCGACGGACGCGCGCGGGTCCGAGGTGCCCGGCCAGCCTCCTGTCGAAGGCGCGCTGCGCGCCGGATCGGTCGACGACAACCAGAACTTCGCCGAGTATCTCGCCTACCGCGCCCGCATCGCCGGGCTCGGCATCCCGCTGCGCGGCGGCGATCCGAGCGGTCGCATCGTCGTCACGGTGACCGGCGTCGACGGTCATCCGGTGCACGGCGCGGTGGTGACCGTCTCCGATGGCGACGGCGCCGAGGTCGCCACCATGACGACCACCGCCGACGGCACGACACGCTTCCTACCCACGATGTGGTCGCAACCGGTCGACGGCACGTGGACCTTCGCCGCCGGCGGCGCGACGGTCTCGGCATCCGCCGGCAGCGCCGCCGACCTGACCGTCGCGCAGCCCGGCACGGTCAATGCGCCGGTCGCCGTCGACGTCCTCTTCCTGCTCGACGCCACGGGATCGATGAGCGACGAGATCGATCGGCTCAAGACGAGCATCGACTCGGTCGCCGCCCGCGTCGCCGCCCTCGAGGGAAGCCCTGATGTGCGGTTGGCGATGACCGTCTACCGCGACGAGGGCGACGCCTTCGTCACCCGCACGTACGACTTCACGTCCGACGTGGACGCCTTCCGCGCGGCGCTCGCCGAGGTCGTGGCCGACGGCGGCGGCGACTATCCGGAAGCGCTCGACGAGGCGTTCTCAGAGGCGATCGACGCGCCGTCGTGGCGCGATCCGGCCACGACCCTGCAACTGATGTTCCTTGTTGCCGACGCCCCGCCCCACGTCGAGCGTCAGGTCAACGGCTACGACATGTCGATCCGCTCCGCGGTGAGCCGCGGCGTCAAGGTCTTCCCGGTCGCCTCGTCGGAGTCGGACGACCAGGCCGAGGCGGTGTTCCGCCAGATCGCCCAGGCGACCGGCGCCCGCTTCGTGTTCCTGTCGTACGGCGCTGCCGGCGCGGCCACCGGGCCGTCGACCGACATCGACAGCACCGACTACGAGGAGTTGGCGTTGGACGACCTCGTGGTGCGCCTCGTCGCCGAGGAGATGGCGGCACTCACCGGAGACGCCGGCGTCGTACCGCCGCCGACGCCCACGACCACCACCATCCCGCCGCAGCAGTAGTAGTCGCTCAGGAGAGCTCCACGCCGAGCGCCGCTTCGAGATCGGCGATCGCCTGGTCCGGCGAGACGACCTTGATCGTCGTCATCCCCATCGCCCTCGCGGGCTTGAGGTTGATGCCGAGATCGTCGAGGAACACGACTTCGTGGGGCTCCACACCTGCGGTGGTGCATGCCAACTCGTAGAAGGCCGGCTCGGGCTTGCGCAGACCGACGTGGCGGGACTCGATCACGTGATGAAAGCGCGCCATCACCTCGTCTACCTCCGGGCGCGACTCGTCGGACTCGACGTTGTTCGTCAGGCATGCAGTGAGATAGCCGGCGGCGATCACACCGTCGAGCGCCCGCACCATCTCCGGACGCACAGCGCCGGAGAGCATCGCGATCACGTCGGCACCCGTGACACGGTGGCCGTGCAACTCGGATTCCTCGGCGAACAGTGCGTCGAACTCCGTCGCCGTCACCTCCCGGCGCTCGAATCGTGCCCACGCGTTGGTGTGAGGGTCGCGGGAGTTCACGCCGCGGATGAAGTCCACCGGCAAGCCGTTGGCGCGCTCGTACTCGTTGAACGCGTCGAACGGGCTGGCGAGGATCACCCCGCCGAAATCCCAGAAGACGGCCCTGATCACGGGTGCCGACTCTACGGTGCCGACCCGATCGGTGGCTACGCTGCGTTCGCGTCATGGCCCGCACCCCAGCGCCCCCCAACGCGCACCACACCTCGCACTATCCCCACTACATCGTCGACGGCTCGAACATCGCCACCGAGGGCCGGGCCACCCCCAGCCTGACGCAGCTCAACGATGCCGTGATGGCGTTCATCGAGGAGCATCCCGACGCCTTGATCACCGTTGTCGTCGACGCCACCTTCGGGCATCGGATCGACAAGAAAGAGGTGAAGGCGTTCGACGACGCGGTCGCTAACAACGAGCTCGTCACGCCGCCCGCCGGAGCGGTGGGCCGCGGCGATGCGTTCGTGCTGTCGATAGCCAACAAGGCGAAGGCGGGGATCCTTTCGAACGACTCGTTCCAAGAGTTCCACGGTGACTACGGCTGGCTCTTCGAACCCGGCCGTCTGATTGGCGGCAAGCCCGTGCCCCACGTCGGATGGGTCTTCGTCGAGCGCCTCCCGGTGCGTGGTCCCAAGAGCAGGCAGGCCGTGAAGGACTCCAAGCAGACGACACGGCCGGCGGCGTCGACGCGCGCCGCCCGCAGCACCGGGTCGCCGCTGGCCGATCAGCCGATGCCGGTACCGACGGCACCGCCTCCGGGCGCGGCCCCGACGGCCAAGGCGAAGCGTCAGGCCGCCGAGACGGCGGCCGCCGTGGCGGCCAGCGCGGTCAACGGCGTCCAGCCGCCGAGCAAGGGCCCGGTCAACGATCTGCTTCCCTTCCTCGACTTCGTCGAGCGACATCCGGTCGGCACCGGCTGCACCGCCGTCGTCGAGAGCTATGCCTCCCACGGGGCGTATGCGCGTGCCGGCGACGTTCTGGTCTACGTGCCGCTGCGTTTGATGGGCGATCCGCCGCCGCGCAGCGCCCGCGCCGCGCTCAAGATCGGTGAAGCGGTGGCGGTCGTGATCGTGGGGTACGTGCCCGAGCGCCGCAGCATCGACGCCGCGCTCGTGTCTGCCGGTGAGGTCGCCGCACGCGTCCAACCGCCCGCCGATGTCGAGGTCGCCGAGCCGCAACCCTCACCCGCTGCAACGCGCCGGCCACGGGCGACGAAGCCGGTCGAGGTTGAGCCCGCCGTGGAAACGGCGCCCAAGCGCCGCAGGACGCCCAAGGCGAAGGTCGAAGCCGAGGCGGCTCAGCCGGTGCTGCCGCTCGAGCCGCCCGCCGAGCCCGCACCTGCCGAGTCCCCGGCATCGGAAGCCAAGCCGCCGGCGGCGAAGCGAACGCGCCGCAAGCCAGAGCCGGAGCCGCCGGCCGACGTCGTGGCCGAGCCCGCCACAGCACCGGCAACCAAGCCGACGCGCACTCGCGCTGCCAAGAAAGCCGGCGCGGTCGCGGCCGCGCCGGTCAAGCGCGCCAAGCGCGCGGCGAAGGCGGCGCCAGCGCCTGACCGCACGACGGAACCTACGCGAGGCCCTACCACTGAGCCTGCCGCTCAGCCTGCCGAGAAGCCGAAACCGGTCAGGAAGAGAGCCGGCAAGCCGACGGCCGAGAAGGCGGAGAAGGCTGGGGAGTGATGCGCCTCGCGACTTGGAACGTCAACTCGTTGCGTGTCCGGCAGGAGCGGATCGAGTCGTGGCTCGCCGAGGTCGAGCCTGATGTGATCTGCATGCAGGAGACCAAGATCGCCGACGACGCCTTTCCGGCGCTGTCGTTCAAGGCGCTGGGTTACGAGTCGGCGCACTTCGGGCAGGGCCAGTGGAACGGGGTTGCGATCCTGTCGCGAGTCGGTCTGGAGGACGTCGTCGCCAACTTCGCCGCAGGCATCGATCCCGACCCCGACGCCCGGATCATCACCGCCACGTGCGGTGGCATGCGCGTGTCGTCGTGTTACGTGCCGAACGGGCGCGCGCTCGACGACGATCACTACACCTACAAGCTGAGTTGGCTCGATCGACTCATGGCTCACCTCGAGCGCGACACCGCACCCGGCGCCGACGTCGTCGTCGCCGGCGACTTCAACATCGCACCGACCGACGTCGACGTGTTCGATCCCAGCAAGTTCGTCGGCGCGACGCACGTCAGCGAGCCGGAGCGTTCGCGCCTCGGTGTCCTGGTCGACTGGGGTCTCACCGATCTCTTCCGCCAGCAGCATCCTGAGGCGGCCTCTGTGTACTCATGGTGGGACTACCGCGCCGGCGACTTCCACCAGGGACGTGGGCTCCGCATCGATCTCGTACTCGGCTCGGCATCGGTCGCCAGCCGTCTCGAGTGGGCGGCGATAGATCGCAACGCCCGCAAAGGCGACAAACCGAGCGATCACGCGCCCGTCGTCGTCGACCTCACGAACTGACCGTCTGCAGGGCGGCGGCGATCCCCGGGAACAATCGGCGCGACGTCAGCACGCCCATCCCCGTGAGAGCGTCGAGGCCGCCGGCGTCGGCCGGCGGGTGGTCGACGATCGCCGACAGCACGGCGTCGGGGCACACTTCCTGGGGCAGGATTCCCGCCGCCCTGGCGGCATCTGCCCGCCAAGCGGTCAGCCGGTCGAGAGCCAGGTCGCGTTCGGTTCGCGGCGCCGCCACGAGCTCGCGTGGTGGCGGCACCACTTCGGCCGTGGCGCTGACGAAGCCCTCGAGCAGCGGCGTCACCCGGCGTCGGTAGCCGCCGCGGCGCTGGGCCCAGTTCACGATCAGCACGTCGGTCGCGCGCGTGACTGCCACGTACAGCAGCCGCGCCTCCTCGGCGCGGGCGGCGTTGGTGGTCGCCGAGCGGTGAGGAACGAGACTCGTCTCGCACCCGACGAGCAGGACGGTGTGCCACTCACGGCCCTTGGCGCCGTGGAAGGTCAGGAGCTCCACGCCCTGCGTCGATTCGCCGAACGGGTCGGTGGCGTCGACCCATGCGCGAAATGCGGGACCGTCGCCGATCGGATGAGCGCGTAGGAAGTCGAGCACTACCCGGGCCACCACGCGCTGGGGGGAGTCGTCCGGCTCGGCGCTGTCGTCGGCGCTCTCGAGCGCGTCCTGTGCCCAGGTGCGCAACTGCGGGCCGTCGCCGAGTCGGTACACCTGGGCGACCACCGGGCGGAGCGGCGAACCTGCGCCGTGAACCGCCTCGCGGACACCGACACCGACTGTGCCGAGGGCGCGAGCGATCGGCTGCAGCTGCGCATTGGTGCGAGCCAGCACGGCCACGTGGCTGCCGCGCACGAGCGACGGGTCGAGGCGGGCGATCGTGCGCGCGACTGCCGCCGCCTCGACGTGCTCGTCCGAGTGGGCGGCGACCCGCACGACACTGCCGTCGGGTCGCGCCGAGCGCAGGTTGGCGGGTTGTTCGCTGCGTGCGAGCACGTGCACTCCGGCGGCGACGATCTGCGGCGTGCAGCGATAATTCGCCGGGAGACGCACGACCTCGACGCCCGGAAAGCGGTGCTCGACATCGATCAGCAACGCGGGGTCGCTGCCGTTGAAGCCGTAGATCGCCTGCGCGGCGTCGCCGACGAGGTAGAGGTCGTCACGTCCGGCGCGGAGCAGATCGAGCAAGCGGTGCTGGAGCGGGTTGAGGTCCTGTGCCTCGTCGACCAGGATGTGGCGGAAGCGCCACCGCTGAGCCTCGGCGTAGTCGGCGTCTCGCTCCAAGGCGTCGAGGGTCAGCACCAGCAGGTCGTCGAGATCCACGACCGCGCGTGATTGCTTGTCGCGACGGTAGGCCTCGAGCGTCTGGGCGACGACCTGCGGCGCGATCGGGGAGCGGTGCTCGCCGCGACGCGCGGCCGACTCGTACGCTGCCGGGCTCAGGCGCCGCGCGGTGGCCCAACCGACGGCGTCGGAGAGCAGCTGGACGTCGACGCCCGGCGGCGCCAGCCTGGTGAGCGCCCGTGTGCGGTCGGACGCCACCGCACGCGGACGCTGGTCGGAATCGCGCCAGCGCTGCTGCAGCATGCCGTGGGCTACCGCGTGGAACGTGCCTGCGGTGACACGCCCTGCGAGACCGAGTCGGGGCAAGCGCCTGCGGAGCTCGCCCGCCGCCTCGCGGGTGAACGTCAGCACGAGCGTGTGCGGCTCCTCGGCGGTGCCCGTGACCACGCGGTACGCAACACGCCGCGTGAGCACCCGCGTCTTGCCCGAACCGGCCCCGGCGACAACCGCGACGAGCTGGGAATCCGTGGTGACGGCGCGGCGCTGATCCTCGTCGAGGCCGGCGAGCAACGCATCGGCGTCCATTTGGTTCACGGTACTGTTCGGCCCATGCCGTATCCGCAGAAGCTGCTCAACGATCACGAGACCGTGGCGCTCGACCTTCATCCCCATTGGTGGTTCTTCGCCAAGTCGGGTGCCTCGCTGCTGGTGTCGTTGCTCGTCGGAATCGCCTCGTTGATCTGGCTCGACGGCGACTTCCAGAAGGTGGTCAACTGGCTCGCCATCGCCGGCATCGTCGTCAGCGCGGTGCTGCTCATCTCGCGTTACACGCAGTGGTTCACGACCAACTTCGTGATCACCAGCGACCGCATCATCTTCCGCACCGGCGTGTTCGCCAAGCACGGGATCGAGATTCCGCTCGAGCGAGTGAACAACGTGATCTTCCGCCAGGGCGTCATCGAACGCATGCTGGGCTGCGGCGATCTGCTGATCGAGTCGGGCGGTGAGACCGGTCAGCAACGGTTCACGGAGGTCAAGGACCCAGACCGCGTGCAAGCGCTGATCCACACGCAGGTCGACGCCAAGATGGCGCGACGGGGAATCCAGGCCAGCGGCGGCGGCGCGATGGGCGATGTCGCCTCGCAGCTCGAGAAGCTGGAGGGCATGCTGCAGCGCGGCACGTTGACCCCCACCGAGTTCGAGGTCCAGAAGCGCAAGTTGCTCGGTGCATGACGTCACCGTCGCCGTAGCTTTGGG
>DASQTR010000040.1:0-3387 GCA_035641795.1 Ilumatobacter sp. | reverse complement strand
GTGAGGCCGATCACGATGTTGCCGGCGCCGAACGCGAGGTAGGGCGCCACCGCCGAGACGCGGACCCCGAGCGCCGACATCACATGGTGACCGATCAGGCCGCCGGTTGCTGCGCCCATCGCCGTGACCGCGAGCAGCACGCCGAACTCGCCGCCGCTCAGCCCAAGCTCCTCGACGGCGAACATGACGAACACGCCCTGACCGAACATCAGCCCCAGGTTGGTGACCGTGAACATCATCGCCAGCGTGCGCAGCAGCGGGTCGCCCCACAGGAAGCGGAGCCCGACGCCGAGCGCTCGGTCGGGCTTGGCCGGGGCCGGCGACACTTGTCGGGCGCGCACGACCCGAATCGTTGCGATCAACGCGCCGGCGAACGCGAACGATGCCGCATTGACGGCGAACGGCAACCCGATCGCGGCGTCGAAGAGCAACGCGCCGATCGACAGCCCGACGATGCTGCCGGCCACGACCTCGGCCGCGAACAGATAGCTGTTGGCGCGCCCGAGTTGGACAGGCGCCACGATCAACGGGAGGAACGCCTGCGCGCTGCTGTCGAACAACACCTCACAGCAGCCGATCATGATCAGCAACGCGACGAGGATCGGTATGTCGAGCCATGCTGCAGCGGCGCCGATCGCCACGAGCGAGAACAGCGCGACACGGATGACGTTGGCGCACACCATCAACCGGCGACGATCGAAGCGGTCGACCATCACGCCCGCCGGCAGCCCGATGAGCAGCCATGGTACGAACACGGCGAAGGTCGTGAGGGCGAGCAGCCGTGGGTCGTCGGTGAGGGTCAGCGCCAGCAGTGGCATGGCGACGAAGTTGATCCCGTCGCCGAGATTCGAGATGACGCTCGCCGCCCATTGCAGCCAATAGGCCCGCGGCAGCGACTCCGAACTGCTCGGTGCGAGCGTGAGCGGCGACCACGTGACGGCGGCACCCGGCGTGCTCACTTGCTGGCGCTCCGTGGTCGACACGGCCGGCAGATTACACAGACTTTGAAGCCAGTTGGGAACGTTTCACCTTGTCGAGCGTGGTGCGTGGTAGCTCGTCGAGTATCACCACGCGCCGTGGCGCATTGAACGCGGCAAGCCGCTCCTTCACGATGCCCCGCAGTTCGTCGAGCGTCGGCGGGTGGTGGGGATCAGCTGGCACGATGTAGGCGGTGACGAGCTGGCCCCACTCGTCATCGGGACTTCCTGCTACCGCGACGTCGGCAACCGCCGGATGCGCGCGCAGGATCGCCTCGACCGGTTCCGGCCACACGTTCTCGCCGCCGGTGATGATGAGGTCTCCCCGGCGGCCGTGCACGCTCACGAGCCCGAGCTCGTCGATCTCCCCGAGATCACCGGTGGGGAACCAGCCGTCGGCCGTGCGGGGGTCGGACCCGTCGCGATAGCAACGCAGCAGCATCGGGCAGCGGAGTTGCAGCTCGCCCTCGACGACGCGGATCTCGACGCCGTCGAGCGGGCGTCGGTCGTACACGACGCCGCTACCCGTCTCGGTCATGCCGTACGTCGTGACTGCGTTCGGCGGCCGCTGCGCCGGCGGGCGCGAGCCGCCGAGCACGATGACCCGGAACCGCCTGGGGTCGATGCGCCGGAGCGCGGTCGCGACGAGCGACACGAGCGTCGCATCGCTACGGCCGACGGCGTCCGCTTCGACGCCGTCGAGCACGGTCAGGCGCGTGCCCGTGTGCAGCGCCCGGGTGATCACCGACAGACCGCCGACGTGCGAGAGCGGAAGGCAGGCGAGCCAGTGGTCGGCGACGCTGACGTGCAGTCGTCGCGACGTCGCCTCCGCCGATGCGGCGACCGCCGCGTGGGTGAGCACGACGCCCTTCGGCTCGCCGCTCGAGCCGCTGGTCGCGACAACGAGAGCGTCGCCCGGCTCCACCGGCGTCCCGTGCCGAAGCGGGCTCTCCCCGTTGGCAGTGACCAGGGCCCCGACGCGCATCCGTGAGAGCAGCTCCGACTGGGCCGACTGCGGAAGGCGCCGATCGAGTGGGAACACCGCGTCCCCCGCGTCCCATGCACGCCGCAGCGCGCTCACGAAGCCGTCACCGCCGGGCAGGTCGAGCGCGACGAGACGCCCCGTCATCGCTCCGGTTGCCCGCGTTCGCTCATGCGGCCCATCATGGCCGCCGAATGTTGACGCAGCCGAAGCCCTCGCTCGGTGACTGGATCGCGGGTGCCCGCCCGCGCACGTTGCCGGCGGCGATCGTCCCGGTCGCGGTCGGTGCCGGCGTAGCGATCGGGACGGACGGCGCCGACGTCGTCTGGTGGCGTGTGTTGGTAGCGCTCGCTGTTTCGCTGCTGCTGCAGATCGGCGTCAACTACGCCAACGACTACAGCGACGGTGTCCGCGGGACCGACAACGTGCGCGTCGGACCGATGCGGCTGGTCGCCTCGGGCACGGCGACGCCGTCGGCGGTCAAGCGGGCGGCACTCGGTTGCCTCGGTCTCGCCGCGGTCGCTGGGCTGACGCTGGCTGCGACGACCTCGTGGTGGCTGCTGCTGATCGGTCTCGCCGCGATCCTGGCCGCCTGGGGCTACACGGGTGGTCCCAAGCCGTACGGCTACCTGGGACTCGGGGAACTGTTCGTGTTCACGTTCTTCGGACTCGTCGCCACGGTCGGCACGACCTACGTGGCGATCGAAGACGTGCCATGGGTCGCGTGGCCCGCCGCGTGCGGCGTCGGATTCCTGGCCTGTGCGCTGCTGGTCGTCAACAACCTGCGTGACATCCCCACCGACACCGTCGCCGGCAAGCGCACACTCGCCGTGCGCGTCGGGGACCAGTGGACGCGACGCTTGTACCTGGGCCTGATCGTCGGTGCGATCTTGCTTGGCTTCGTCTGCTCGATCGCACGCCCGTGGTCCGCCATGGCGGCCTTTGCCGGCATCGCCGCGTTCGTGCCGGTGCGGCGCGTGCTCGCCTGCGCCACCGGACGCGAGCTGATCGCTGTGCTCGGCGCCACCGCCCGGGTGCAGCTCGCCTACGGCGCGCTACTCGCTGTCGGCCTGGCGCTCGGCTGAGCCAGGAGCCAGTCGCCCACCAGCGAGGCCAGCGCCTCGGGGGCTTCAGTGTGGGCGGCGTGCCCGGCGTCCGGAATAGGAGCGAAGGTGGCGGCCGGGATCGCGCCCGCCAACCGTCGCCCGATCTCGGTGAACTTGGAATCCCTCGCGCCGGCCAAGACCAGCACGGGGATCGCGATGGTCGGCAGCACGTCCCAGAGCGGTGCTTGCGCCCCGGTGCCGGCAAGGCGCAGGCTCGCGGCCAGCCCGTCGATGGTGTTGCGGAGGCGATGGCGTCGGTCGTCGCTGGTGACGGGAAGCCCGGCGAACATCGGCTGCGCCAGCCACTCGTCGACGAACGCCT
>DASQTR010000039.1:0-6984 GCA_035641795.1 Ilumatobacter sp. | reverse complement strand
GATGCCGCGTACATCTCGGCACTGGCCGCCGTTCCGGACGGCCCTGCCAAGGCCCAGGGCGTGGCAGTCGGTGAGGCGTCGGCGGCTGCGATCGTGGCCCTGCGCGAGGACGATCGTGCCAACGACGCACCGCTCGTCGATCTCGACTACCCGCAGGGAACGGCACCCGGTGAGTACAGGTTCACACCGGACACGCCGTTCGCATTCGCTCCGAAGTGGGGTTCGGTCACGCCCTTCGCGCTGGGTGCCAGCTCGCAGTTCGCGAGCGGCCCGCCGTACCCGCTCGACAGCAAGCGATATGCGGACGACTTCAACGAAGTCAAGCGACTCGGTGCGCGCGAGGGCAGTGAACGGACGGCCGAGCAGACCGAGATCGCGAGATTCTGGCTCGAGAGCTCGCCACTGGCGTGGAACCGGATGGCGCGCGCGATCGCCCGCGACCGCGGCCTCGACATGTGGGAGAGCGCACGTCTGTTCGGCCTGATGAACATGGGCATGACCGACGGCTACATCGCCACCTTCCAGGAGAAGTACGTCTACAACTTCTGGCGCCCGGTCACGGCAATCCACGAGGCGGCAACCGACGGCAACAACCACACGGACCCCGACCCGGATTGGCAGCCGCTGGTGCCGACGCCACCGATCCCCGACCACGATTCCGGTCACAGTGTCGAGGGCGGCGTGGCGGCGACGATCATGCGACAGGTGTTCGGTACCGACAAGGTGACGTTCGACCTGTGCAGCCTCACGCTCGACGCGGGCGACACGTGCGATGACGTCTCGCCCGTGACCCGTCACTTCACGCGGATCTCCGACGCCGCCGTCGAGAACGGGGAATCGCGAATCCTGGTCGGCTTCCATTTCCGTCACGCCGTGGTCGACGGCATCGCCCATGGCAAGCAGATCGGCAACTGGACCGTCAGTCAATTCATGCAGCCGGCCGACGGCTGAGCTCGGTTCGTGTCGCGACATGGCCCGCTCCCGTGTGGAGCGGGCCATGGCGCGGCGATGGCGCTCGTAATCTCACGGCCGTGGAACTCGAGTTCAGCGGCGAGATCTGGTTCTGGCGGGGGCCGTCGCCCTTCCACTTCGTGACCGTGCCCGAGGACGAGAGTCTCGATCTGGAAGCGATCTCCGCCGAGGTGAGCTACGGGTGGGGATGCATTCCCGTTTCGGCCCGGATCGGTTCCACACGCTGGAAGACGTCGCTGTTCCCCAAGGACGGTGGCTACATCGTGCCGATCAAGGACGCCGTGCGTCGCGCCGAACAGATCGGGCTAGGCGACGTCGTCGAGGTGAAGCTCACGACCCCGCCTCCGTGATCGCGTCAGGCCGCGGCGGCAAACGTGAGCTGCGTCGCCCCGTCGGCGTCGCGGAGCGTCAGCGTCGCGCCGGAGATCGAGTAGGTCGTCACCTTCTCCAGCGCCGCCGTGAACTGCGACTCGAGCGTCATCGCCTCTTCCGCGCACGCCATGCGAGTCGTCACGACGTTGGTGATCGTGAGTCCGTCGCTGTCGGACGTCTCGTACTTCGCGTTGTACTGGTTGCACCCGGCGAAGCCGCTGAGGGCGCCTGCGGCGAATGCTGCCGAGATCGTCTCGGTCAGCGTTGTCGACTCGACACCGCCCGTGCCGTTGTTCACGCCGGTCGCCGTCCACGACGTCCCCTCGAGGCCTGCCGTGTTCGGGTCGTAGATCAGGAGCGCCGCGCCATCGTCGTCGAGCAACGCCAGCTGGCCCGATGTCGTGAACGACGACACGCGGGACATACCGTCGACGATCGCCCGTTCCTGCGCGGTGGTCGCCTCGTCGCTGCAGGCGACGCGCGTCATCGGGCCGAGCTCGATGCTCAGGTTGCTCCCGTCCTGACTGAACGTTCCGCCGAAACTGTTGCAGCCGGTCGTCCCGCTCAGCGTGCCGTCGGCGCCGAAGTCGAGCGCGGCGACAGCTGCCGCGCCGACGTCCTCGTCGTCGGCCACGTAGCTGCTCAGCACCCACTTGCTGCCTGCCAGGTCGGCCGGCGGCACCGATGCTTGCGCAGCCTGACCATCGTCGTCATCACCACAGGCGCTGACGAACACCACGAGCACGAGGGCAGCCATCAGGGAGGGTCGCGCGGGTGCGGGCATGAGCTTGCAACGTACGCGTCGAGACCACCTTGATGGGTGACCACGATGAATGACCAGCGGACAACGGTTCGAGAGGCCGGCCGACGGCTCAGCTGCGGCGCAAGTACTCGGCTGCCGCCTGCTCACCTAGCGCGGCTAGCTGGCTGGCCCGGAACGCCTCACGTGCAGCGGTGCGGGGATGGCTGAAGCCCTCGCCGACCACGGCCTCGCCTCGGTCGCAGACGACGAAGCGGCAGATGCGCTGTGCGTGCGGCGACAGCGTCTGCCATGTGGTGTAGGACATCGACCGGATCAGCGCCTCGCTACGGAACCACGGCGCGAAGTACTCGACGTTCGGCATCGCCCGCACCTCCCGCGACAGGTTGGGCGTCCCACCGTGCCAGCAGCGGGCGTCGCGGAAGATCGCCGAGCCGGCCGGGAGCGGACACACGGTGCTGAATCGCATCCACTCCGGTTCGTCGGCCAGTCGCGGGATCGGGGCTCGCGAACGGTGCGTCCCGGGGATCTGCCGGATCGGACCGTTTTCCGGCGTGAGGTCTACCAGCGGAAAATTGACGTGCACCGAGGGCACCGGCAGGTCGCGCATGGTGACGCCGCCCACGGGGTCGTGGAGCTCCGACCACACGTTGTCGGAGTGCAGGCCCTGGTACTCGATCGCACCCGGTAGCGCGAGATCGCCCCCGCAGCCGTACACGATGTAGTTCGGTGATCCGAAGATCGCCGTCAGGATCGGCGTCGTCGTCGGCATGTCGAGCAGCTCGCACCACTCCGGCCGGTGGAACATGTGGCGGGTGGCCGAAGTCGCCCCGAACGAGTAGCGGTGTGGGAGTCCGCCGGCGCCGCCCCCAACGGCGCCCTCCGGGTCGGCCGCCGACAAGATCTCGATCACCTCCGCAGCTGCAGCCTGCAGGCGCTCGAGCTGATCGGTCGGCATCACGTCGCGCACGGCGACGAAGCCGTCGCGGTGGAACAGCGCCACCGCCCGCTCGAGTTCGTTCGGTGACACGATTTCGAGGCCCGGGATGCCGTTGCGTCGGCGCAGACGTTCCCGCAGTGCGGCGACGCCGGGGTCGTCGTACGACCGTGTCCAGCTGGCGCAGCGGGGATCGCCGGCGATCAGATTGCGGTGCTCGGGCGTGGTCTCGATGTCGACCTCGCCGACCGGCGTCGCCAACCCCAGCGGATTGTCGTTGTACGGATCCCCGGCGACCGCGCCGCGATTGAGGAAGCCGTTCGGCGGGACGGACTCGTTCCAACCGATAGCCGCCAGCCGGTCGAAGACGCTCGCTTGTCGTGCCATCGCGTCCTCCTCCACGCGGCGCCGGATACGCCCCCGAAATCATGCCTTGCGGGGCGGGCCCGGTCGTCACGGGGAATGTCCTGGTGCTTTGCGACGAACGTCCAAGCCTGCATTCGATCGCATGTCTTGACGACCACTGGTGCGGGTAAGTCGCAGGTCAAAGGCGGTCGATCGATGTACCGACAGTGCATTGCTCGCGCCTAGTCTCTATTCACAACTGAAGCGCTTCAACCTTTTGGTCCGTTCCACCCATGCCAGACCCGATTACCCCGCCGGCTCCCACAGATCGCCATCCCGACTTCGAACATGTGGCCGTCTACCACGCCGGTGACGACGAGCTCGCCGAGCGCTTGGAGCCCGACATCGCGCGTGCGCTCAGGGCCGGCGACGCGGTGCTCGTCTGTTCGCCGCCGAGCGTGTGGCAACGCCTCTCGGCGAGATTGGGCGAGGCGAGCAAGGCCGTCGAGTACGTGGCGGACGACGTTCGGTACGACCATCCGAACGTCTCGATGCGGATTCTGCACGACTTCGTGCGCGACCGCGTGCGCGCCGGTTCGGCTGTCGCCTGGTCGATCGGGGCGATCCCGTACGACGGTGACGCGATCAGGAACGCCGATTGGATGCGGTACGAGCAGGCCGTGAACGACGTGCTGCAACACCTTCCGTTACACGCGGTCTGCACCTACGACGTCACGGCGGTGGCCCGGGAACTGCTCGACGGAGCGCGCTGTGCGCATCCGACCGACAGCGATTCGTCGCGACCTCACGCCGAATCGCACACCATTGTGTCCCCGATCGTCCCGCCGACGACCCAGCCTTTGCTCCGGCTGCACGCGCAGTCTTCGCGATCGGCGCGCCACACCGTCGCCGATGCCTACCGTGAACTGATCGGCGAGCCCGCGCTCGGAGAGCTGACCCTGATCGTCAGTGAGATCGTCAGCAACGCCCTGAATCATGGTGCGCCGCCAGTCATGGTGTCGGCGTGGTACGACGCAGGGGCAAAAACGAGCGTGATCGACGTCAGTGATCACGGGCGCGGCATCGACGATCCCTTCGTCGACCTGCGGCCGCCTCGCCCACGCCCGGGTGGGGCGGGCATGTGGATCGTCGGCCAGCTCAGCGAGCGTGTGACGTCGCAGCGCATCGATGGCGTGCATCACGTCACGACGCTGGTGCGCCACGGTCCTCGGTCCAACGACTGACGCGTGTCCCGGGCCGCGCGCGGTCGCTTAAGGCGGCGCGAAGTGATCCGCAGCGGCTCCTAAGCCGCCTCCTCGATCGTGCGGTGGTCGCTCGCAACCGAGCGGCATCAACCCAACGAGGAGAACTCTCATGGTCATCACCGACGACACACTGCAAGCCGAGCAGGCTGCGTTCGACGGCCTCGCCGGCGACCCGAGGACGAAGATCGGCGGCGCACGGCGGCCACCCGGCGGAAAACGAACCGGTCGCGTGGTCGCGATCGGCGCCGGCATCGTGGTCCTTTCCACGGGCATTTTGCTCGCCGGCACGCGCAGCGGCGACTCCAACGCGCCCGACCAGCCTGCGCCGGCGTCCCGGCCCAGTGACGACGTCGTGCGTGATCTCGTCGAGCGAGGCGTCGTTCCGGCCGCCACGCTCGGAGACGGGTCGCCCGTCACCGCCAAGACGCAGGATCCCACGTCGCAAATCCCGGACGCGGTCGTGCGCGACCTCGTTGCCCGCGGAGTCGTACCGGCGGCGACGCTCGGCGATGGGTCGCAGGTCGCCAACCTGCCCGCAACACCGTCACGTGACCA
Organism: Ilumatobacter sp.; assembly: GCA_035641795.1. GTDB lineage: Bacteria > Actinomycetota > Acidimicrobiia > Acidimicrobiales > Ilumatobacteraceae > Ilumatobacter. The sequence goes on along the minus strand of DASQTR010000039.1, from coordinate 1,778 downwards.
AGCCGTGCGCGAGCTCGTGGCGCAGGGCTTGGTGCCGGCTGCGACGTTGGACGACGGGTCGCAGGTCGCCACCGCGCCGGCAACACCGTCACGTGACCAAGCCGTGCGCGAGCTCGTGGCGCAGGGCTTCGTGCCGGCTGCGACGTTGGACGACGGGTCCGGGATCACGCGTTGATCTCCCGCCGCGAACCAGCTCATCGGCAGCTTAAGCCCCGCCTAAGTTGCAGGTACCAGACTGACAGGTACGGCGCGATTGCGCGAGCGTTGAGCCGCCTGGAGGAGGACGGGTGGAGTACCGGGTACTCGGAAAACTCGAAGTGGTACGAGACGGGCGAGCCGTCGAGGTCGGTGCGTTCAGGCAGCGTGCTCTACTAGCACTGCTCCTGACCGCACCGAACTCGGTGTTCGCGACGGATCGCATCCTCGACGAGCTCTGGGGTGCAGACGGCGGAATCGACAAGCAGAACGCGCTCTGGGTGTACGTCTCGGGGCTGCGCAAGGCGCTCGAGCCGGATCGGGCGAAGCGCACGGACGGCACCATCCTGCTGACACGGGCACCCGGATATCTCATCCAGGCAGCTGCAGGCGAGGTGGACGCGCTCCGGTTCGAGCGGATGGTCGCCGAGGGCAGGGCGTTGATCGACGTCGATCCCGCGGCGGCGTCTGTCGTGCTGGGCGAAGCGCTCGCGCTGTGGCGAGGCCTGGCCTTCGAGGACTTCACGTACGAGGCGTTCGCCCAGTCCGAGATCGCGCGTCTGGAGGAGCTACGGCTGGAGGCCGTCGAGCTGCGGCTGGATGCCGACCTCGAGCGCGGTCTGTCCCGCGAGCTCACCTCGGAGCTGGAGTCGCTCGTCCGGCAGCATCCGCTGCGCGAACGTCTCACCGGCCAACTGATGCTGGCCCTGTATCGATCCTCCCGGCAGGCCGAAGCGCTGCGGGCATATCAGCTGCTCAAGAGTCGACTCGGCGAGGAGCTCGGCATCGAGCCCTCGGCTCCGCTGCGCCGGCTCGAGGAGCAGATGGTCACCGGCGACGAGGCGCTCGAGCTCGGTTCCGCGTCGGTCGTGACGGCCGGCCCCGGGCCTGCCGTGCGCGGGTACGAGCTGCGGGAACCACTCGACGCGGGAGAGCCGGGGACGGCCTACCGGGCCTACCAGCCTGCCGTTGGTCGAGAGGTCGCGATCAGGGTGATCGGGCCCGAACTCGCCAATGATTCCGCGTTCATCCGCCGTTTCCAGGCTCAGGCGCAACTGGTGGCGGCGCTCGAGCACCCGCACATCGTTCCCCTGTACGACTACTGGCGCGAGCCCGACGCTGCCTATCTGGTGACGCGTCTGATTGGCGGCGGCAGTCTGGCGACGGTGCTCGAACGTGGGGCTCTCACGCCCCAGCAGACGCTGACGATCGTCGATCAACTGGGCAACGCGCTGCAGACGGCGCACCGCTCGGGCGTCGTTCACGGCGATGTCAATCGCAGCAACGTCCTACTCGACGTTGACGGCAACGCATACCTGTCGGATTTCGGCATCGCGTTCGGTCACGACCAATCGGCGCCCACCTCTGACATCCAGGGTCTGGGCGTGCTCGTCGCCGAGGCGCTCACCGGGCGCACCGGCGAGCTCGAAACGCTACGCGCCGGACTCCCCGATCAGGCGGCTCGCGTCATCGAACGCGCCACCGGGGAGGACACCGGCGGCTACCGGAGTGTCGGCGAGCTGGTGGCCGACCTACGCGAGGCACTGCTCGACGAGCGTGGTGTGCCGCCGGCGGGCACGGCC
>DASQTR010000038.1:0-6714 GCA_035641795.1 Ilumatobacter sp. | reverse complement strand
TAGCCGCCACACGACCCCATGTGCCGAGTCCGCACTCGATCTTGCCGACGTCGTGCAGCAGCGCACCCGCGATCTCCGCACGCGTCGCCTGCGGCCGTGCCGCCGCGAAGCGCCGGGCGACGATCGCCGAATGGCGCCGATCCTGGTTGCTCATGCGCTGCCACAGATCGAGCTCACCCGGCAGCAGTTGCGAGACGGCCCACTGCTCCTCGGCCGGTTCCGGCGGGCGCGACGACAGCGAACCGAAGAACCGCGCCGCCAGGTGATGTGGCTGGGTGACGATGTGGCGCGTCTTGCTCATGCATGCACCGCCCGTGGATGAGCCGACCGGTAGACGTCCCACAGCCGCTCCTGGCTGACCCGCGTGTAGACCTGCGTCGTCGAGATCGACGCGTGCCCCAGCATCTCCTGCACGATCCGCAGGTCCGCCCCGTGGTCGAGCAGGTGCGTGGCGCACGAGTGGCGCAGCACATGCGGCGACAGCTGATCGTGGATGCCGGCACGATCGCCGTACTTGCCGATCACGAGCCACGCGCCCTGCCGGCTGAGGCGACCGCCACGCTGGTTGAGGAACACCGCCTCGGCGTCGTCGCGGCGCTTCCACCGATCGGGGACGAGCAACAAACGGCCGGACGGCGAGAACCAGTCATCGAGCGCCGCCGCGGCGGCCGACCCGTAGGGCACGATTCGCTCCTTCGACCCTTTGCCGAACAGGCGCACCAGCGACTCGTCGAAGTCGATGTCACCGACGGACAGCCCGACCACCTCGGAGATCCGTGCGCCGGTGGCATACAGCAGTTCGAGCAACGCCCGGTCGCGACGCTCCAGCGGCCCATTGCCGAGCACTGCATCGAGCAGGCTCGTGACCTGCGCCTCGCTGAGCGGCTTGGGAATGCCGGACGGAACCCGGACGCCGTCGAGCCGGGACGTCGGGTCGTCGGCTCGCACCTGCTCGCTGGCGAGGTATCGGTGCAGCATCCGGATGGCTGCCAGGCGCCGGGCGATCGATGTGGTGGCGGCGTCCGACGCGCGTTGCTCGGCGACGTAGTCGACGAGATCGCCGGTACCTACCGTGGTCATCGTGACGCCGCGTTGCATCAGCCAACGGTGGTATGCGAGGAGGTCACGCCGGTAGGCGTCGATCGTGTTGCGCGATCTGCCGCGCTCGCTCGTCAGCCAGACCAGGAACTCCTCGGCCGCGAGTGGCAGCTCGACGTCGTCCACGACAATCCTGTCAGGAGCTCAGCTCGTACAGCCGGCGTTCGGCGAGCAGCAGGCCGAGCGCGGATTTGGCGTCGGTGATCTCGCCCTGCACCACCATCGCCACCGCCTTGTCGAGCGGCAGTTCGAGCACCTCGCTGTGCTGCTCCTCCGGGCCGTGCACGGCGCGCTCGACGCGGGTGCACCCGGTGGCCATGTAGATGGCGCACACCGAGTCGGACATGCCCGGCGTCGGGATCATCTCGGTGAGCAGCACCATCTCGGCCGCCTCCAACCCGACCTCTTCGACCAGCTCGCGGCGGCCGGTTGCTTCGGCGGGTTCGCCGGGCACATCGCGCATGCCGGCAGGCACCTCGATCAGCTCGCGATCCAGCGTGGCGCGGTACTGGCGCATCAACGTGACCATCGCCGTTCCGTCGTTGTCGAACGTCACCGGTACGACCGCCACCGCGCCGGGCGACCGCACGACGTCACGCTCGAAACGGGTGCCGTCGGGCGCCTCGAAGTCGGCCACCACGACCCGCCAGATGTGGCCGCGGTGCACCTCTGTCTCGGCGAGGCGCCGGAATTCCGCCATGCGTCAGGACGCGGCGTCGCTCGACGCCGGCGCCGGGACCGGGCTTTCGGTTGCCGCTTCGTCGAGCATCCGCCGCAGGCCGGGCGGCGTGGCGTCGCGCCGCGACAACGCCGCCGCGATCAGCTCACGGAACAGCGGGTGGGCGCGATCGGGCCGGCTCTTGAACTCCGGGTGCGCCTGGGTCGCCACCCAGTACGGGTGATCGCGCAACTCGATGAACTCGACCAGCCGCCGGTCTGGCGACGTGCCGCTGCAGACCATCCCCGCCTCCTCGAAGCGGACGCGGAATCTCGGGTTGACCTCGTAGCGGTGGCGATGGCGCTCGCTCACGACGGGCTCGCCGTAGGCGGCCGCGACCTTGCTGCCCTGCTCGAGCACGGCGTAGTAGGCGCCGAGCCGCATCGTGCCGCCCATGTCGGTCACGTCGCGCTGGTCGTGCATCAGGTCGATGACGGGGAACCTTGTGGTGGGGTCCATCTCCGACGAGTTGGCGCCGGTCATGCCCAGCACGTTGCGGGCGAACTCCGACACCATCGCGTGCAGACCCAGGCAGAGGCCGAGACACGGAATGCCCTCTTCCCGCGCGAAGCGAGCGGCGGCGATCTTGCCCTCGAATCCCCGCGACCCGAACCCGCCGGGGATCACGATTCCGTCGAGCTCGCGCAACCGGTCGGCGGCCAGCAGCCCTTCGACGTCCTCGGCCTGGATCCACGCGATGTCGACCTTGGCGCCGTGGTGGAAGCCGGCGTGCTTGAGCGCCTCGACGACGGAGAGATAGGCGTCGGGCAGCTGCACGTACTTGCCGATCAGGCCGATGCGCACCGGCATCGTGGCCTCGTCGACCCGGTGCACCACGGCCTCCCACGGTGTCAGATCGATCGGATGGTCGCCCATCCGGAGCACGTCGAGCGCCACGGTGTCGAGGCCCTCGTCGTGCAGGATCAGTGGCAGCTCGTAGATGTTGCGCACGTCGGCGGCGTTGACCACTGCCGACTCGGGCACGTCGCTGAGGTTCGAGATCTTGCGCTTCAGGTCCTCGTTGATCGGCGCTTCGCTGCGGCACACGATCAGATCCGGCTGGATGCCACGGCTGCGCAGCTCGGTGACCGAGTGCTGGGTGGGTTTCGTCTTCTGCTCGGCGGACGGGCCGATGAACGGCACCAGCGTGACGTGGATGTAGCAGACGTTGTCACGGCCGGCGTCCTTGCGGTACTGGCGGATCGCCTCGAGGAACGGGAGGATCTCGATGTCGCCGACCGTCCCACCGACCTCGGTGATCACGACGTCGATGTCGTCGGTTGCCACTTGGCGGATGCGACGCTTGATCTCGTCGGTGATGTGGGGAATCACCTGCACCGTCTTACCGAGGTAGTCGCCTCGGCGCTCGGCCGCCAGTACTGCCTGGTAGATGGATCCGGTGGTGGCGTTGGATGCCCGCGTCAGGTTCTCGTCGATGAAGCGCTCGTAGTGGCCGAGGTCGAGATCGGTCTCGCCGCCGTCGTCCGTGACGAACACCTCCCCGTGCTCGTACGGGTTCATCGTGCCCGGGTCGACGTTGATGTACGGATCGAGCTTCTGCATCACGACCCGCAACCCGCGCAGCTTGAGCAGCCGGCCGAGCGAGCTGGCGGTCAGCCCCTTGCCGAGCGAGCTGGCGACCCCACCGGTCACGAAGATGTGCTTCGGCATCGCTGCAACCTCCGTCTGAGTGGACTCCGGCACGCATTCTCGACGCACCGCACGACGGGAGATCACCATACCGCGGGGTTCCCGGAGATCGCGGGATCACGGAACAACTTGGCGCTACCGATCCAGCAACTCGCGAGCGTGCTCGCGCGCGGCAACTGTGTCGTCGCCGGCGAGCATGCGGGCGATCTCGGCAATCCGATCCTCGCCGTCGACGTGCGCCACCGACGTGACGGTTGCCTGCCGGGAGACGTCCTTCGACACCAGCAGTTGCGCGTCGGCGGGGGCCGCGACCTGGGCCAGGTGCGTCACCACCAGCACCTGCGTGTCGGCTGCGAGCTCGCTCAACGCGGCGCCGACCGCTACCGCCGCGGTGCCGCCGATGCCGGCGTCCACCTCGTCGAACACGAGCGTGGCGGGCCCCACCCGGCCGCCAGAGCTAACCAGCGCCAGCCGCAGGGCGAGCATCGCGCGGGCCAGCTCGCCACCAGACGCCACTCTGCCGAGCGGAAGCAGCGGCGAGCCAGGGTCGGCGGCAAGCAGGAACCGCACCTGGTCGCCAGGGTGATCGTCGGCGTGTTCACCGACCTCGATGGCAACCCGGGCGTGCGGCATCGCCAGCGTGCGCAACCGCTGCTCGATCGCCTTCGCCAGGAGCGGAGCCGCTTCCCGACGGCGCCTTCCCACGAGCTCGGCCTGTTGGCGTTCGTCTGCGAGCGCCCGCACACGATCGCCGTCGAGCTCGGCGGCGCGCTGCTCGTAGCGCTCTAGCTCGCGGAGGCGGTGCTCGGCCTCGCCGTGATACGCGACCACCTCGGCGAGGTCGTCGCCGTACTTGCGGCGCAGGTCCTTGAGCAGCTGGCGGCGATCGCGAATCTCGCCCAGGCGCTCCGGATCCTCCTCGATTTCCTCCCCCTGCGCCCGCATCTCGCTGGCGACGTCGTCGAGCTCCGCCGCGAGGCCAGCCAACCGATCGGCGATCGGCGTGAACGGCGTGCGGTTGGCGAGCGCATGGAGTGCGGTGGTGAGCGCTTCGCCGGCGCCACCGTCGCCGCGCAACGCCTCGATCGCGGTCTGCGCCGCCTCACGGTGGGCGACGGCGTCGCCGAGCAACGTCTCCTCCATCGCCAGCTGCTCGTCCTCGCCGCTGTCGCGGATCGCCGCCGCGTCGAGCTCGTTGACCTGGAACCGCAACAGGTCGATCTCGCGGGCGCGAGCCTTCTCGTCGCCGCCGAGCGCCGCCAACTCGGCGTCGACCTCGGTGACTCGGGCGCGAGCCGCTCGCAGCGCGGCAAGGTCGATCGACCCGAAGGCGTCGAGCGCGGCCCGTTGGGCGACCCCCGAGAGCAAGCTCTGGTGGGCGTGTTGGCCGTGCAGGTCGATAACACCGTCGGTGAGCTCGGCGAGGGTGGCTACGGTCGCCGGGCGGCCATTGACGTACGCCCGCGATCGTCCGTCGGCGGGGATCACTCGCGTCAGCACGAGCTCCTCGCTGCCGTCAGGCCCGTCGACGACGATCCGGGCGTCGACACGCGCCTCGGCGGCGCCGGTACGCACGATCGTGGCGTCGGCTCGGCCACCTACCAGCAGCTCGATCGCCTCGATCAGCATCGTCTTGCCTGCCCCGGTCTCCCCGGTGAGTGCCGTCAGACCGGGCCCGAGGCGGAGATCGGCGCGCCCGATCACGCCCAGGTTCTCGATGTGCAGCTCGCTGAGCATCGGCGGTCGCGGTGTCAGCGGTCGGTGAGACCGAACTTGGCCTTGAGCACCTGGTGGTAGTGGCGCCCACGGAAGCGCACGAAGTCGGCCGTGCTGGTCGACGGCTCACAGCGCACGATCGCGCCCGTCGAGAGTTGGCACCTGCTCTGACCGTCGATCACGACCGCCGCCAGCCGGTCGCCGTGCACCCGGATCTCGACGGTCTCGCTCGGGTCGAGCACGAGGCTGCGATCGAACAGCATGTGCGGCGCTACGGGCGTCACCAGCACCGCCCGGTGCTTGGGGGAGACGACCGGGCCGCGGGCGGAGAACGAGTACGCCGTCGAGCCGGTCGGGGTGGACACGATCAAGCCGTCAGCGGCATAGGACGTGAACGGCTCACCGTCGATCAACACCTCGAGCTGAACGGTCTGGCCCGACGTCTGCTTCTCCACGACCGCTTCGTTGAGCGCGCACCAGCGCCCGTGCGGTTCGCCGTCTGCGTCTCGCACGTCGACCTCGAGCATCATGCGCCGGTCGAGGTGCCAGCCGCCGGGGTCGGGTCCGGCGACGAAGCGCTGCAGGGCGTCGACAAGCCCGTCGACCTCGACCTCGGTCAGGTAGCCGAGCCGCCCGAGGTTGACACCGAGCAGCGGTACCGCCGCGCCGTCGAGCAGCCCCACCGCGCGCAGCATCGTGCCGTCGCCGCCGAGGCTCAGCACGAGGTCGGCCGTCTCTGGTGGGTCGTCGCCGACCAACTCGGGCAGGTCGAGTCGAGTGGCGTCGTCGTGTCGGACCCACGCCGTATGGCCGTGCTCGTTCAGCCATGCCGCAGCCGTCATCGCCGCCTTGCGGGCATCGTCCTTCAGATGGTGCGCGACGATGACGACGCGCGTCATGGGCGCACCGGGGTGATTGTGTGGAGGAGGAACTCGCGGTTGCCGTCAGCGCCCGTGATCGGAGATTCGGTCCAGCCGGCGACGTCGCAGCCGGCACCGACGACGGCCTGTTCGATCTCGCGTTGGACACGCTGCCAGATCTCGGGGTCGCTGATCACGCCGCGCCCGCGACTGACCTCGACGCGACCGGCCTCGAACTGGGGCTTCACGAGCAGCACCATCGAGGCTCCAGGCTGGCACACCGACACGAGCGAAGGGATCACCAGTCGCAAGGAGATGAACGAGAGATCGCCGACTGCGATGTCGACGGTGCCTCCCAGCATGGCCGGATCGATATCGCGGATGTTGGTGCGTTCAATGTTGACGACACGGGGATCGTCACGCAGGCGCTCGTGCAGCTGGCCGTGGCCGACATCGACGGCGACGACGCCAGCGGCGCCACGCTGCAACAGGCAGTCGGTGAACCCGCCGGTCGACGCACCGGCGTCGAGGGCGCGCATCCCGGTCACGTCGATCGCGAAGGCGTCGAGCGCGTGATCGAGCTTGTGTCCCCCACGTCCGACGAATCGCGGCGGTGGGCCGGCTATCAGCAGCTGGTCGTCCGACGCCACCTGGCGGGCGGCCTTGTCGGCG
>DASQTR010000037.1:0-3109 GCA_035641795.1 Ilumatobacter sp. | reverse complement strand
AAGTAGATGAGGTCGCCGTCGTTTGGGTCGGAGCCTGCCGAGCCTCCGTGTCGGAGCTTGCGCGGCAGGTAGCTGATCTTCTCGCGGCCTGCAAACTCCTCGACCCGGAGAGTCAGGGGGAGCATCGAGAGGAAGTCGCGGACAGCCGGATTGTTCTGGCCGATCCTGACGTCCACCGACGTCCTGCTCGAGGAGAACCGAACGATCGTCCCCACCACATCACCTGCAGGAGAGGTGGTCGGTTGCGCCGCGCGGACACGCTCGAACCGAACCAGGGCAGCACCCGACATCATGAATGCACGCGCGTTCCCGTCCAGCCTGCCGAGCACGACGCCCGGGTTCCGCGCAGCTGTGGCACCGCGCTGATACACGGCCAGCGTTCGACCCTGCGGCCGGTACACGATGTCGCCGGCGGCGAACATCGACCTACGCGTCCCGCCGGCTGCGAGCGTGCGCGGCAACGCCGCCGTCGCCACACCGGCGCGGGAACGCATTCGCAGCGAGAGCGGCAGGCGTGCCGCGAAGTCGCGTGCCGTTGCGTTCGGGGCGATCGCGGCTATCAGCGTGCGGCCGCCGATCCGGATGCGGATCTTCGTGCTGGCCGTCTGAGCCCGGGCCGAAGGCGCCACGGCCGCCACGCTGTCGCTCCGCGCGTCGGCAGTGCCCCACGCATTCGACCCGAGCGTCACGGCGACCGTGACGGCGAACGCGACTGTGAAGAGGCGTGTCACGCTCCGCCTACCAGGGCTGGTTCGCCGGGCCAACGGTGAACTCGCTGATCGTGGTGTCCTCGGGCTGGTCGATTCGTGGATCGACCGGCCTGTGGGAACTGCTCATCTCTCATGAAGATGCCCCTTCCCGTCGTCCGCCTCGGGGATTGCGAAGCCGTGCTTGTCGAGGGTGATCGACTCGGGGTCTGGGCCCCCGCGGACGCCGGTGTCGAGCGCGTCGATCGCCGCGAGCTCGTCGTCGGAGAGCTCGAAGTCGAAGACGTCGAAGTTCTCGGCAATGCGTGCCGCGTTGACTGACTTCGGGATCGACGAGCGGCCCTGCCGGACGTGCCAGCGCAGCATCACCTGAGGCGCCGTCTTGTCGTGCTGCTCGCCGATCGAGAGCAGCAGCGGGTCTTCGAGCGTGCTTCTGCGGTCGTCGCCGCCCCAGCCCGGGTAGAAGGTAATGCCGCCGATAGGCGACCACGCTTGTGAGAGAACGCCATGCTCCGCGTTTTTCTCGAGTACCGGTGTCTGGCGGAAGTACGGGTGGACTTCGACCTGGTTCACTGCGGGCACGACGGAGGCGTCGGCTAGTAGGCGGTCGAGGTGGTGGGGCATGAAGTTGCTGACGCCGATCGCGCGCACTCTGCCGTCGGCAAGGAGCGTCTCGAGCGCCTTGTACGCGGCGATGGTGCGGTCGAATGCCGTCGGCATCGGTTGGTGCAGGATCAGCAGGTCGATTTGTTCGACGCCCAGCTTCGCGGCGCTCTTCTCGAAGGCATGGAGGGTCTCGTCGTAGCCGTAGTCGCTGATCCACACCTTCGTCTCAAGGAAGACGTCCGAGCGGTCGATCCCCGAGCGCCGGATGCCTTCGCCGACCTCGCGCTCATTCCCGTAGCCGGCTGCCGTATCGATGTGCCGGTAGCCAACGCGCAGCGCCTCTTGGACAGCGGCGATTGTCTCCTCCGGCGGAGTCTGGAAGACGCCGTAGCCGAGCGCCGGCAGGTCGACGCCGTTGTTCAGCGTCAGTGTGGGGATCGCGGAGGACTGAGTCCGTCCCACTACATCGCCTGCGCGGTCGGGCGGACGAGAATCTCGCTCAGGGAGACGTTGCGCGGGCGCGAGACTGCGAACGCGATCACCTCCGCGATGTCCTCGGCGCGGATCGATGTCGCTGCGACGAACTGCGCCGCGGCCTCGCGCGTCTGCTCGTGCGTGATGTGGCTCACGAGCTCGGTGTCGACGGCGCCCGGCTCGATCACAATGACGCGAATGTCGGGCTGTAGCTCCTGCCGCAGTGACTCCGACCATCCGTTGAGTCCCCACTTGGTGGCGTGGTAGACGGCACCGCCGGGGCCGGCGACGCGGCCGGCGACGGAGGAGATGTTGACGAGGTCGCCGCCGCCATGGCGGAGCTGTTCGAGGAACACCTCGGTCGTGGTCATCGCGCCCAGCAGGTTGACCTCGACCATCTGGCGCTGCTCTGTCCGCTGTTCGGAGGTGAACGGCGCAAGCAGCATCACGCCGGCGTTGTTGATCAGCACGTCGGCCACGCCGAGCTCGTTCTTGACGCGATCGGCCGCGGCGACGAGTTGCTCGCGGTCGGTGACGTCGGCTTCGATCGCAATCGCGCGGTCGCCGAGATCGTCGGCGAGCGCCTGGATGCGGTCGGCGCGGCGCCCAAGCACCGCGACGCGGTAGCCACCGGCGGCGAGTGCGCGAGCGGTGGCGGCGCCGATGCCGGACGAGGCGCCAGTGACCACTGCGACGCGGGCGCTCATGCGTTCACCTTCGAGGCCTCTGCGTACTGCTCGTCGCTGACGTGCTCGCCCCAGCTGACGGGGCTACCGCTCTCGTCAGCGAGCTGCATCGCGATGTGGGTCATCAGGCGCGTCGGTGCGGCGCCGTGCCAATGGCTCTCGCCCGGCTCGAAGAACACGCGGTCACCGGGGCGGCTCACCTTGACCGGTCCGCCTTCACGCTCGCAGAGGCCCATGCCTTCGATGACCCAGATCGTCTGGCCGTTCGGGTGTGTGTGCCAGGCAGTGCGCGCGCCCGGAGTGAAATGAACACTGGCCGCGCCGATCTGCGATGCGTCCGACGGCGTCGCGACCGTGTCGATGTACACGGCTCCGGTGAACCAATCGCTCGGCCCATCAAGAGTCTCGTGCTCGTTCGGTGTGATCTGCATGGGCGGAGTTCTCCTCATTCGGCGGTGCTGTGTCCTGACACCATGCTGAAACCGAGATATAGGCGCAAATACATGTTTCGACATCGCTATTGTTTTGGCCTATGGACCCCAAGCGCATATTGACCTTCCGCGCGGTTGCTCAGGAGCGCTCGTTCTCTCGAGCTGCGAAGCAGCTCTGGATCTCCCAGCCGTCCGTCTCGCAACA
>DASQTR010000036.1:0-4051 GCA_035641795.1 Ilumatobacter sp. | reverse complement strand
GGATCGACAATGGCCACACCCTCCACGACAGCCTCCATCGTGGCCGACTCGATCACTCTCCCGCCGAGAGCGTCGCCGTGGCGGGGGGTGCCACGGCGACGCTCTCAACGGCTGGCGCTCCCACGGCGTCGGCATTGGCCTCGTTGGGCGGTGCCGCATGGTCCGTGGCGCGGGCGGGAAGGAATTTCCAGGCGATCACGAAGGCGAAGGCGACGACGACGATCGAAACGCGCAAGCCGATTGCCATTGCGTCGACGAAGATCTTGTTGGCTTCCTCGATGAAGGCCGACGCTTGCGCGCCGAGGCCGCCACCGACCCGCTGCGCGCCGCCCAACGACGACTGCGCCTCGTCGCTCGTCCCCGCATCGAGCCCGAAGCGGCCGGAGAGCGAGGCGATCCGACTGGCGTACACGCTAGACACCGCTGAGCCGATGATCGCCACGCCGAGCGCGCCGCCGACCTGGCGGGTCGTGTCGTTGACGGCCGAGCCGACCCCCGCCTTCTCGCGCGGCAGCGAGCCCATGACCGATTCGGTGGCGGGAGCCATGGTCATCGCCATGCCGGCCGCCATGACCATGAAGTACGAGATCGCGCGCGGATAGGCGGTGTGAGGCTCGATCGTAGAGGCCAGGGCGAGCCCTACGATGATCAGACCGAGCCCGACGAGGACGATCCGTTTCGTGCCGACTTTCTCGACGAGCCGTGCCGAGAGCGGGGCGACGATCATCATCGTCAAGGCCCACGGCACGAGCCTCACGCCGGCCTCGAGCGGGCTGTAGCCATCGACGAGCTGCCAGTACTGGGTGATGAGGAACATCGAGCCGAAGAGGGAGAAGAACACGAGCGTGATCGTGCTGCTGGCAGCCGTGAAGCGTGGGTTCTTGAAGAGGCTCATGTCGAGCATCGGCGAGTCGGTGTGGCGCTCCCACAGCACGAACGCCGTGAGCATCACGGCGGCGATCCCGAACGACACGATGACCTCGGTCGACGACCAGCCCTTGGACGGACCCTCGATGATGCCGAACAGCAATGTGACGAGGCCGGCGATCGAGAGCACAGCGCCGAGCGGGTCGAGTCGCCGCTGCCGCGGGTCGCGCGACTTGGGGATGATGTACGCGCCAAGGATCAATGCGACGGCGGCGACGGGGACGTTGACCCAGAACACCGACTGCCACGAGAAGTGCTCGAGCAGGAACCCGCCGGTGATCGGGCCGAGGGCGACGGCGACGCCGGAGAAGCCGGCCCATATTGCGATCGCCCGCCCGCGCTCCCTCGGGTCACGGAAGACGTTGGTGAGGATCGACAGCGTCGACGGCATGATCAGCGCGCCGCCAACGCCCATGAAGGCGCGGGTGAAGATCAGCTGATTGGCGGTGTCGACCGAGGCGGAGGCGATCGAGCCGAGCGCGAACAACACGAGTCCGGCTTGCAACGCACCCTTGCGGCCGAAGCGGTCGGACATGCTGCCGGTGGTCAGCAGCAGTCCGGCGAAGACGATCACGTAGGAGTCGATGATCCACTGGATCTGACTGTTGCTTGCGTCGAGGTCACGGATCAACGACGGGATGGCGACGTTCAGGATCGTGTTGTCGATGACGATGATCAGCAGGCTGACGCACAGCACGCCGAGGATCACCCAACGGCGCTCGTGGACATGCGGATCGAGCTCGTCGAGCCCGGATCTGTCGGGTCTGTCGAGGCTCTCGATTTCCGTGGTTGATGTGCTCACGCTCGGCTCTGCCTGGATCAAGGATTACGAAACGAAACCGTCTCGTATCGTAAACGCCTCCGCGGAGGCGCTTCAACGCGGTTTCGTGTGACGCGCGTCTCATCCCAGCGTGACGCAGGCGCGTTGCGGTTGGATGCACCCCGAAACCTGTTGACTTCAAGTCAGCTTCAAGTGCCAGGCTGTGCACAGGAGGTCCACGTTGATGGAGATGAACTTCGGACATTGGATGGCGCTCGAGAGCGCGATGCAGTCGGATCAGCCGCGCCGGCCGATCTCGGCCGCCACGCTGCGCCGGATCGCGGCCTTCGCCCGCCCGCACCGGCGCAAGCTCGTGTGGTTCCTCATGTTCTCGGTCGTCGGGGCGGTGCTCACGGTCGCCACGCCGGTGCTGGCCGGGCAGGTCGTCGACGAGATCGTCAACGACGGCTCGTCCGACACGATCGTGGCCCTGGCAGTGGCGATCGCGCTCGTGGCGCTCGGGCAGGCGGTGATCTCGATCGGCGAGCGGTGGGAGTCGGCGCGGATCGGCGAGGGTCTGATCCTCGACCTGCGGCGCTCGGTGTTCTCACACGTGCAGAAGATGCCGGTGGCATTCTTCATGCGCACCCGAACGGGTGCACTGGTGAGCCGGCTCAACAATGACGTGATCGGTGCGCAGCGGGCGTTCACATGGACGTTGTCGGGTGTCGTGTCGAACGCCATCTCCCTACTGCTGGCCCTGGCAGTGATGCTGCGGCTGTCGTGGCAGATCACGCTGCTGTCGCTGGTGCTCCTGCCGATCTTCGTCATACCGGCGCGGCGAATGGGCCGCCGGCTAGCGGCGCTCGAGCGCGAATCGGCGGCGCACAACGCGGCGATGACGACGCAGATGACCGAGCGCTTCTCGGCGCCGGGCGCCACGTTGGTGAAGCTCTTCGGCCGGCCTGCGCGTGAGGTCGACGAGTTCGGTAACCGGGCTGAGCGGGTGGCGCAGATCGGCGTGCGCTCGGCGATGGGCGAGTACGTGTTCATGACGGCGCTGGCGTTGGTGTCGGCACTCGCGCTGGCATTGATTTACGGGCTCGGCGGCGTGCTCGCAGTGCGCGGCGACCTCGAGGCGGGCACGGTGGTGACGATGGCGCTGCTGCTCGGACAGCTGTACGCGCCGTTGACGGCGCTCGCCAGCGCCCGGGTCGATGCGATGGCGGCGTTCGTCAGCTTCGAGCGGGTGTTCGAGGTGCTCGACCTCGAGCCGCTGATCGACGAGCCCGAGACGCCGACCCCGATGCCGGCCGGTCCGGTGCGCGTGGAACTTGACCGGGTGACGTTCGCCTATCCCTCCGCCGACAAGGTCTCGCTGGCCTCGCTGGAGGAGGTGGCGACGCTCGACACGCGGGGCGGCGATGTCGTGCTGCGCGATGTCTCGTTGACGGTCGAGCCGGGACAGGTCGTGGCCCTGGTCGGCTCGTCCGGGAGCGGCAAGTCGACGGTCGCTTCTCTGATTCCACGGCTGTACGACGTCGATGCCGGGCACGTCCGGGTCGGGGGTGTCGACGTGCGCGAGCTGTCTTTCGACGACCTGCGGGCGACCATCGGCGTCGTCACGCAAGACGGTCACCTGTTCCACGACTCGGTGCGCGAGAACCTGCGCTACGCCGATCCGTCGGCCACCGACGCTGATCTCTGGGACGTGCTGCGCAAGGTCCGTCTCGACGGCCTGATCGCCTCGCTACCGGACGGTCTCGGCACGGTCGTCGGCGAGCGCGGCTACCGTTTCTCTGGCGGCGAGCGCCAGCGGCTGACGATCGCACGGCTGCTACTCGCCAAGCCGAGGGTGGTCATCCTCGATGAGGCGACGGCGAGCCTCGACTCGACGTCGGAGGCGGCGGTGCAGGACGCGCTGGCGGTGGCGCTGGAAGGCCGCACTGCACTGGTGATCGCCCATCGCCTGTCGACGATCCGGGACGCAGACGTGATCCTCGTGTTGGAGGAAGGACGGATCGTCGAACGAGGAACGCATGCCGAGCTGCTCGCACGGGACGGCCGGTACGCCGAGCTCTACCAAACCCAATTCGACGATCCGGACACCGGTCAGACAGACGAAGAACTGGCGCTCACCTGAGAAGCCTCGGATGCCCGGGTTGGGAGCGAGCGGCCTAGTTCGGACGAGCATCTAGGGTGAGTCGGGATGGGCGAGCGAGTCGACATCAACGGGCATCCGACGTGGGTCGATCAGCGCGGGTCGGGCGACAAGACGATTCTGATGATGCACGGCGGGCTGTCGAACAGCGACTTCTTGGAGACGTTGACCGATGCCCTTGCCCAGCAGTACCGCGTCGTCGC
>DASQTR010000035.1:0-2096 GCA_035641795.1 Ilumatobacter sp. | reverse complement strand
GTCTGCAGCCCCGGTGCGATCGCCCACTACGACTGGACGGCCTGACGAAATCTGATCGTTGTCCGTAGCCTCGATCGTCACGGTGATGGTCGGGAAGTCCTTCGGGGAGACGACGGACCAGAGCGTGACGCGCCCGTCGCTCGAGCTGAACGTCCCGATCGGCACGAGCGTGCCCGCCGGGTTCTTCAACCACGCCTGGTAGTACTCGCCGGCGCGCAGGGCGGGGAGACCGGTGGCATCGAGTGTGATCCGGAAGCCGGCGTCGTTGCGTGTGATGTCGGCAGAGGCCTGTGCGCCCGGCGCCGATACGGTCCCACGGAGCTGTGCCTCGTAATCAGGACTCGTACCGCCTCGTGTCACCAACACGGTCGCGACGAGGGTTGCGATCACGGCCGCGGCTACCAATGCCGACGCGAGTACTCGTCGCCGCCGGCGCGTGGCCTCACCGCGTGCGGTGGGTGTCCGCGAGGTCGTCGCAGTCGGCTCGGCGTCTGCGACGGCGCGCACGACTGCGTCCTCGAGGCCGGGGCGCGGCTCGGCCCACGTCGAGGAGTCGCCGAGGACGTCCGCCAAGAGCGCGAGCTCGTCGCCCTCCTGGGGTTCGAGCGCGCCGCCGCGAGCGTCGGCGAGCAGCTTCTCCCGTTCTTCGTTCGTCGGCCGGTCAGTCATGAGGCACCTCCCGGAGGTGGCCCAGCAGTGCGGCGAGCTTCCGATGCGCCCGGTGTGACCTCGACTTCACCGTTCCCAATGCGATGCCGAGCTGCTCGGAGATCTCGTTCTGCGTCAGGCCGTCGAGGTGTTGTAAGCGGACGATCGTCGCTTCCTCGCCCGGAAGCGCGTCGATGGCACGCCGCACGTGCCAGACGGCGTCGAGAGCGTCAATGTCGGGAGGCAGGCTCACCAGTGCCGGGTCGTCCGCGGCGACATCGTCGAGCGCGCTCGCCGGTCGGCGTGCCTCGCGGCGGTAGACGTCGATCGCAGTGCGCTTCGCGATCGTCGCCAGCCACGGGGCAGGGTCGCGGTCGACGTCGATCCGATCGGCCGCCTGCCAGGCGCGTACGAAGGTCTGTTGCGCGGCCTCCTCGGCGAGCTCGTGGCGGCCGAGCACACGGTGCGCCACGGAGTACACGAGGCGTCCGTACTCGCGATATAGCGCCTGAACGCCGCTGGCTTCACCTCGCTGAAACGCCGCGACCAGAGCCTGATCCACGCGTGGAGACGCTACGACGGACGCCGTCGCAGCCGGGTGCGCCGCGTGGGTTCGTGCGCTGCCGGCTGCTCTTTGGGTGAGCACGCAGGCATACAACGACTGGGTGGGCATGGAGTGCTTCTCGACTCGATCGACATCTCAGGCATCGGGACTCATGTGTCAGTACGGCGGCGACGCCGATTCGGTTCGCGCTTTTTTCCACCGCTGCATCGCGAACCGCATCGATGCTCCGTGGCGTACCGACGATGAACGATCCCCCAACGCCAAGGAGTCACTCGATGCACACCATCTCACTGCGCACACGCGTGGTCGTCGGTGCGACCGCCGCCCTTGCCGCGGCTGCCCTGATCCTCGTGATCGGAGCGTCCGCAGCGGTCGCGGCCGGTCCCAACACGAACTTCGCTTTCAACGCGCGCGGCATCGGAGGTGCGGTCGCCCTGACGGGCGGCGGCGCCTTTGGATCCTCCGCCCACTCGGGAGGCGGCTTCAGCTGCACCTCATCGGTGACGAGCGGCCCGCTCGCCGGATGTCAGACGGGCGAGGGTGTCCGCTGGGACAGCGACACTCTCTTGACGGGCACGAACTTCAAGTGCGTGGCGAGCGAGGCCCTCAAGCCCGTGAGCACCAGCGCTGACACCGTCGTGCTGAATGCCGACTTCTACCGAACCGGCGACGGAATCGACGAGTCGTTCAACGCCAACATGTTCGTCTCGACGCACGACATTGACAACGACATCCCGGGCGTCCAGAACGTCTGGGTGCAGGGCGTCGGCTGTACGACCGCAGCGGTGCATTTCAGCCCTTGAGACCGCCCGCAACGGAGCGGTAGCGGGAGAAACCGAAGGCGGGAGGCCAAGCAAGACCGTGCCTCCCGCCTTCCCTTTGG
>DASQTR010000034.1:0-3773 GCA_035641795.1 Ilumatobacter sp. | reverse complement strand
CCGCCACGTCGACCTGCGCCATGTCGACGGGGACTCTTACGACCGGATCGTCGAGGAGTCGGTCGTGTTCGGCCGCGTCCGACCGGAACAGAAGCGCGACCTCGTCGAGGCTCTGCAGCGCGCAGGGCACACGGCGGCCATGACCGGCGACGGCGTCAACGACATCCCCGCGCTCAAGCGGGCGAACATCGGGATTGCGATGAACACGGCGACACCGGCGACCAAGTCGGTTGCCCAGCTCGTGCTCGTCGACGGGCGCTTCGACCGCCTGCCGAGCGTCGTGGCCGAGGGACGGCGCGTCGTTGCCAACATGGAACGCGTCTCCACGCTGTTCATCACCAAGACGGTGTACTCGGTGATGTTCGTGCTCGCGATCGGTTTCTCGGGGTCGGTGTTCCCGTTTCTGCCCCGGCACATCTCGCTGATCTCCGAGCTGACGATCGGCGTGCCTGCCTTCCTGCTCAGCTTTCGTTCGGCGGACCAGCCGGCACGCCCGGGCTACCTGCGGCGTGTGCTGTCGTTCGCGTTGCCGGCGGGACTGCTCGCCTCCGCGATCGTGCTGTCGACCTATTGGCTGGCGCGCTCGCCCGTCATCGATGCGTCGTTGGCCGAAGCTCGGTCGGTGGCCACGATCAGCCTTGCGGCGACGGCCCTGTGGATCCTGTACCGCATCATGCGGCCGCTCGACCGCTACGACGTGTGCCTGCTCCTCGGCCTCGTCGTGATGCTGTGTGTCATCGCCGCCAGCGGCCCGGGCCGTCGGTTCTACGCGCTGCAGTGGCCGTCGCTCGACGACCTGCTCGTGCTCGGCTCGATCACCGCTGCGAGCATTCTCGTCTTCGAAGGCGTGCTCGACGTTCTCCGCCGCTTCGACATCCACCTTCTGGATCCGGAGGCGTCTGCCACGCGCGGCCGCGCGAACTTCGGCACCGACTGACCTCGGACGGTGTGGGTCAGCCGGGCAGCACCCAAGCGGTGGTGTCGCCGGGCAGTTCGCTGTCGATGTCCGGCAGGGAAGCGAGCACCACACGACCGGCCGGCAGCGCAACCGGCTCGGCGCCGAAGTTGACGATGCAGATCACACCGGAGCCGCGCCGGAACGCGAGCACACGCTTGGCGCCCGTGTCGACCCACCCGAGCTCCTCGTCGGCGGTGAGCAACTCACGGCGGAGGCGGATGGCCTCGCGGTACATCTCGAGCGTCGAGCCCGGCACGCCGGTCTGGGCTTCGGCGGAGAGCTCGCCGTAGATCGGGGGCTGCGGCAGCCATGCCTTGCCGTCGCCGAACCCGTACGACGGACCGGACCGTGTCCAGGGAATCGGTACGCGGCACCCGTCGCGGCCTTTCAACTTGTGGCCCGAGTTCTCCCACGTTGGGTCGTCGAGCACCTCGGGTGGCAGGTCCCAGACCTCCGGCAGCCCGAGCTCCTCACCCTGATAGATGTATGTCGAACCTGGCAACGCCAGCAGCAGCAACGTGGCCGCCCGCGCCCGCCGCAGGCCGAGCTCGGCATCGAGCTCCTTCGCCAGCTCGTCGACCGGCGCGCTCAGCGGCCAGTCGCGCCACACCGCGCCCTTCGGCAGCCCGTAGCGGGTGGCGTGGCGCATCACGTCATGGTTCGAGAGCGTCCACGTCGAGGTCGAGCCGACCCTGCGCGCCTCGGTGACGCTGTGATCGATCGCCTTCTTCACGGCTCGGATGTCCCACGGCGTCTCGAGGAAGTCGAAGTTGAACGACTGGTGGTACTCGTCGGGCCGCAGGTACAGGGGGAGGTGGTCGGGGTCGACCCACGCCTCTGCGACCATCATCACGTCGCGGTCGTAGCTGTCGAGCACCGCCCGCCATCGGCGGTTTATCTCGTGGACACCGTCGCGGTCCCAGTGCGGATGGTTCAGCCGTCGGCTGTTCTCGAGCAGCTTCGGGTCTTCGGTGATGTCGGGATACGCCGCATCCTTGACGAGCCCGTGGGCGACGTCGATCCGGAACCCGTCGACGCCGCGATCGAGCCAGAAGCGGAAGATGTCGTCGAACTCGGCGCGGACCTCCTCGTTCTCCCAGTTCAAATCTGGCTGCGTGGGGTCGAACAGGTGGAGGTACCACTGCCCGTCGGGGGCGCGGTGCCATGCGGGGCCGCCGAAGACCGAGGCCCAGTTGGTCGGCGGCTGGTTGCCGTCCTCGCCCTTGCCGTCCTTGAAGATGTAGCGCGCTCGCTCTGGCGAACCCGGCGCGGCAGCAAGCGCGGCCTTGAACCAGGGGTGCTCGCTGGAGGAGTGGTTCGGGACGAGGTCGACGATCACCTTGATGCCCTGCGTGTGGGCGGCTTCGAACAGTGCCTCGGCGTCGGCGAGCGTGCCGAAACGGGGGTCGATGTCGCGGTAGTCGGCGACGTCGTACCCGCCGTCGTTGAGCGGCGATCTGTACCACGGGCTGATCCAGATCGCATCGACACCCAGATCGCGTAGATAGGGCAACCGGGATCGGATGCCATTGACGTCGCCCGTGCCGTCACCGTCGCTGTCGGCGAATGAACGCGGGTACACCTGGTACACCAGACCGCGGCGCCACCACGGGCTCTGCTTGCCAGCGGACTGATCGGGGTTGTCGGCGGCGGCTGGTGCGAGGGAGCTCTGGGTCGTCACCCAGCCAGTCTATGGAAGCGCTTACATTCGCAGAAAGGCGCCACCATGGCTCGCTCGGTGGGTGTTGGCAGCCCGGAACTACGCTTGGGTGCCGATGGCAAGCAGCAGCGCTTCCCAGCGCGCGAACACCCCGCCGAAAGGGCGCCCGACCCGTCCGCGGGCCGCCACCTACCGCCGCAAACGCGTCTTTGGTTCGACGGCACAGTGGCTCGCCGTCGCCATCATCCTGCTGCTCGGTTTCGTGGTGCTGGTGATGGTGACCGATGGCGGCGACTTCAATCCGCTCGACGGTGCCGCCCCGGCAGTGCCTCAGCCGGGCGCGACGGTGGGAAGCGGCGGCGACGCGCAGTCGATGTAGTCGGCCACGTTCTGGGCGTGGTGCGCGTAGACCGACGCCTCGTCGCCGATCGCCGGTTCCCCGATCCGCGACGCCCACAGGTCGCGCTGGGCGATCACGCCTTCACAGCCCGCCTCGATCGCGATGTCGACGGTCTGCTGTACGACCTGGGGCACGTCGCCGACGAAGACAGTGTCGGCGTCGGGTCGGATCTCGACCCGTCTTCCGTCGAGCGTCTCACCGACGAACACGAGCTCGACCGGCGCCGCCGTCGGCACCGCGGTCGTGGCGGTGGACGACAGGCACGCCGGCGAGCTCCGCACCGACTCGTCCGCGACGCGCGAGCAGCGCAACTCGACGAACGTCGTGAGGTCATAGCCGACGATGCCGGGGTACTTGCCCATCTCGGCGGTCAGCTCCTGCAGCGAGCGGCATCGCACCATCGCCATGTCGAGCAGCCGCACCTGCTCCGCGACCTCGATCGCCACCGAGGCGTCCTGGACCGCTGAGGCGCAACCCGACTCGCTCGTCCCCTCGTTTGGTGAGCATCCGGTCGGGGCCAACGTGACGAGGCCGGCGGCGACGGCGACCACGGTCGACGGACGCGAGAGGAGGGGACGCTTGGCCACGCGGGCACCATCGTGGCGCACGGCGTGGGGCGATGCGCGCACCGAGAAGCATCGGGTGGCGCACAGCATGTGCCCGCTATCCTCGCGGTCGCTGGCGACGTGGCCGAGTGGCTGAGGCAACGGCCTGCAAAGCCGTGTACCCGGGTTCAATTCCCGGCGTCGCCTCGA
>DASQTR010000033.1:0-3897 GCA_035641795.1 Ilumatobacter sp. | reverse complement strand
GGTAGTCGTACGAGCCCGTGAACACGTGGAACAGCCCGGCTGGATAATTCGTGGGCTGCGCTGTGGCATTGAAGGCACCATGGTCGGCGAGCACATCGGTGCGCACGGCGAGGATCTTGCCTTCGCGTGTGGCGGCGATCTCGCCGCGCATGTGGTAGTCGCGAGCGAACCCGGTCGACATCAGGTTCTCGGATCGGTCCTCGACCCACTTCACCGGACGCTTGGCGACGATCGAACCCACGATCGCGCACACCATGCCCGGATAGATCGGCACCTTGTTGCCGAAGCCGCCGCCGATGTCGGGCGCGATCACCTGGATCTTGTGCTCTGGCAGACCCGCCACCATCGCGTACACGGTGCGGTGCGCGTGCGGCGCCTGCGTGTTGGAGTAGAGCACGAGCTTGCCCGTCACGGGGTCCATGTTGGCGATCGCGCCACAGGTCTCCATCGGTGCCGGATGCGAGCGGGGATACAAGATGTCCTGGGTCACGACGACGCCGCCCTGCTCGAGCGCGGCGGCGAAGGCGGCTTCCGTTGCGGCGGCGTCGCCGGCATCCCAGTCGAAGATGTGGTTGTCGGTCTTGCCGTCCTTGTCGCTGCGGATCACCGGCGCGTCGGCGTCGAGCGCCTTCTTGGCGTCGGCGACCGCGGGCAGCACCTCGTACTCGACGTCGATCAGCTCGAGCGCATCGCGTGCCGAGTAACGGTCGTCGGCGATGACGAACGCCACCTCCTGCCCGTGGAAACGAACCCTGTCGGTGGCGAGCACGGCCTGCGTGTCGTACGACATCGTCGGCATCCACGCCAATCCGAGCGTGTCGAGCACGGCGCCGGTGATGACCGCGTGCACCTTCGGGTGTGCCTCGGCGCGCGCTGTGTCGATCGAGACGATGCGGGCATGGGCATGGGGGCTGCGCAGCAGCGCGCCGTGCAGCATGCCGGGCAAGGTGATGTCGTCGACGTAGTTACCGCGCCCCCGAAGGAACCGCACGTCCTCCTTGCGGAGCATCCGTCCGAAGCCGATCGGGTTGCCGGCGGGACTGATCGGTACCGCCTCTTCGGTCAAGCTCTCGGTCATGCGTTGATCCCCTGATGCTCGGCTGCCCAGCGGACGGCCTTGATGATGTTGTCGTAGCCCGTGCACCGGCACAGCTGCCCGGACAGGCCGTCGCGAATCTCGGCGTCGCTGGGGTCGGGGTTGCGCTCGAGCAGCCACTTGGCGGCGATCATCATCCCCGGTGTGCAGAAGCCGCACTGCAGCCCGTGGCACTCCATGAACCCCTGCTGGATCGGATCGAGTCCCTCTGCCGTCTCGAGTCCTTCGATCGTGGTGATCGACGTGCCGTCGGCCATCGCCGCCAGCACGGTGCAGCTCTTGACCGGGACGCCGTCCATGCTCACGACGCAGACGCCGCAGTTCGACGTGTCGCAGCCCCAGTGCGTTCCGGTGAGCCCCAGGTGGTCGCGGATGTAGTGCACGAGCAGCGTGCGTGCCTCCACCGACGCGGAGCGCTCGCTGCCGTTGATCGTGACCGCCACGTCGACGGTGTTGTGGTGTGCGTGCGACATCATTCGCCTCCCTCTGCTCTGGCGAGCGCTCGCTGCAGTGCCCGCCGCGTCAGCTCGCCCGCGAGATGGCGCTTGTATTCCGCCGGTCCGCGTTGGTCGGTGACCGGGTTGCACGACGCCGCCGCCGCCAGCGCCGCCGCTTCGATCACTCCCGCGTCGGGCGTGTTGCCGATCAATGCCGCTTCGGCATCGGTCGACACGAAGTGCTCGGCACCGACTGCGCACAGCCCGATGCCGGCGTCGGCGACCACGCCGCCGTCCATCCACACCACCGCGGCAACGGCGGCGATCGCCCAGTCGCCGGCGCGGCGTTCGACCTTCTCGTAGGCGCTGCCGCACCCGTTGCGGATCGGGATCCGGACGTGGGTGAGGAACTCGGCGTCGCCGACCACGGTTTCGTACGGTCCGGTGTGCAGCTCACGCACGGGCACGGTGCGGTCGCCACCGGAGCCGCGGATCACGACCTCCGCCTTGAGCGCCGAGAGCGCAGCCGACAGGTCCTCGGCCGGGTCGGCCTGACAGAGCGAGCCGCCGATCGTGCCGCGGTTGCGCACGACCGGGTCGGCGATCACGCGCTCTGCGTCGTGCAGCACGGGGAAGTGCTCGCCCACGATCGCCGAGTCGAGCAGGTCGTTGTGGCGGGCCATCGCTCCGATCACGAGCTGGTTCGACTCGATCGAGATCGAGCTCAGCTCTGCGTAGAGCGGGTTGATGTCGATCACGTGCTCCGGCTGCGCCAGGCGGAGCTTCATCATCGGGATGAAGCTGTGTCCCCCGGCAACCAGCCGAGCGTCGGGTCCGAGCTGCTCGAGCAGCTGGATGGCGTGGTCGACACTGGTCGCGCGCTCGTAACCGAACGGCGCTGGAGTTTGCATGAACGCCCCCTTTGTCCTGCTCGTTGCGATGACAACGATCCCCTCTGCGAGTCTCCCGCAGCGCCGACGCAGCGTCAAGCCGGGCGAGGCGAACCGGTGTCCCAACCGGAAGCGTGTCTGATCCAAGCGTTCAGCGGTCTCGCCTCTACGCTCGAACCATGACAGAAGCAGTGATAGTCGCCACCGCCCGCAGCCCCATCGGCCGTGCCGCCAAGGGCTCGCTGGTCGACCTGCGTCCCGACGACATGTCGGTGCAGATCGTGAAGGCGTTGATGGCGAAGGTGCCGCAGGTACCGGCGAGCGCGGTCGAGGACCTGATCATGGGCTGCGGCCAACCGGCGGGCGAGGCCGGCTTCAACATCGCCCGCGTGGTGTCGATCCTCGCCGGTCTCGACACGCCAGGCGTCACCGTCAACCGGTACTGCTCGTCGAGCCTGCAGACGATCCGCATGGCGGCGCACGCGATCAAGGCCGGTGAAGGCGACTGCTTCATCGCTGCCGGCGTCGAGGCTGTCAGCCGCTACGGCTCCGGCGCTTCCGACACCGCGCCTAATCCGATCTTCAAGCCGTCCGGCGAGCGCACGCGCGAGCGCGCCCAAGCCGGCGCGCCCGTGTGGTCGCCGCCCGAGGGGTTGCCCGACATCTACATCGCGATGGGCCAGACGGCCGAGAACGTCGTCCAGAGCGAAGGCGTCACGCGGCAGGAGATGGACGAGTTCGCGGCGCTCTCGCAACAGCGCGCGGTCGCCAATGTCGAGAACGGCTTCTGGGAGCACGAGATCTCACCGCTGACGCTCCCTGACGGCACGGTCGTCACCAAGGACGATGGCCCGCGCGCGGGTACGACGGTCGAAGGGTTGAGCCAGCTCAAGCCGGTGTTCCGTCCCGACGGTCAGGTCACCGCCGGCAACGCCTGCCCGCTCAACGACGGCGCCGCCGCCGTCCTCGTGATGAGCGACACCAAGGCGAACGAGCTCGGCGTCACGCCGCTCGCGCGCGTCGTGTCGTCAGGCGTGTCGTCGCTCAACCCGGAGATCATGGGGCTCGGCCCGATCGAGGCCAGCCGCCAGGCCCTGAAAAGGGCGGGGATGACGATCGAGGACATCGATCTCGTGGAGATCAACGAGGCGTTCGCGGCGCAGGTGATCCCGTCCGCCAAGCACCTCGGCATCACGTGGGACAAGCTCAACGTCAACGGCGGTTCGATCGCTCTCGGTCACCCGTTCGGGATGACCGGCGCCCGCATCATGACCACCATCATCCACGGCCTCCAGGAAGCCGACAAGCAGTTCGGCCTCGAGACGATGTGCGTCGGCGGCGGTCAGGGCATGGCGATGGTCATCGAGCGCCTGTCGTAGGCAGCTCCACCACGAAGCGGGCGCCGCCCAGGGGGGCGTCCTCGACTCGGACCCGGCCCCCGTGCCGGGACACGATGGCGTGCACGACGGCGAGG
>DASQTR010000032.1:0-2633 GCA_035641795.1 Ilumatobacter sp. | reverse complement strand
GAACTCCACACGCATCGTCACGCTGGAGCGGGGCGACACATATCGCTTCGACGTGCCGGGCGTCCCGACGCCCGACGCCGCGTTCCCCAAGGTGTTCAACACGTTCGTGGAGCGCGACGGCAACGAATGGGCGGTGTGCGGCCACATCGACGGGCAGCGCAAGGTCATCAGTCGACACGCCACCGCCGAGCTCGCAGCCCGAGCCGAGCAGCAGCTCAACGAGAGCGCGCAGCGATCGGTGGACGATTCGATCTGAGCGCCAGGTCCGGCCGGCTACACGTAGATCAAGGCAGTTCCGGCGCTACAGGCCTGAGAGGGAGCCGGCAGGACCGGCTCGTTCGTTGTGCCGGCGCGAATCTGCTTCCCTACGTCGCTTTCGCGCCGACAGAATCGGCACCGCGTTGCATTGGCCATGCGGCACTCCAGCACCCGTGCAGGTTGGCGGCGCTCAGCGGCCGGGGCGCTGCACGCGCTTCCACGGCCACTCGGCGGCGAGCCAGGCGGCGACAGCGTCGGCGAGCGCGACGTCGAGCTCGGCGTGGCTGGACCGCACCCACGATTGGACCGTGACCTCGGCGTCCGGCGACTTCGATGGATAGAGGTAGACGCACCCGATCACGTCGCGGGTGACCGGCTCGAGAACGGTGAACGTGAACCCGGTGCGGGCGTCGAAGTCGGCGGCGTGGCGGCGGAGGTCGTCGAGATTCCGATCGAGCGACATGCCCTCCGGCGGCGGCCAGTCGCCGTCGGGGAAGCCCGGGGTGGAGCGGATGTGCCCGATGCTCGACGTCCAGGCCGCATGGTCTGCCTCGTTGTGCTGCGGGCCGAGCGGCTCGAGCAGGAAGCGCTCATGGACCAAGGCCCTCGGCGGCGCGAAGTCTGTCGGTACGAACGGTCGACCGGCCACGGTCCCGACGCTACTTGCGCCGCCGGCCATGACGGTGACCCTCGCGGCGCCAGCAAGTGCGCCCGACGCAACACGCGAGATAGAACGACATCGCGGCACGATCGTCAACCACGTACAGGGGTGCTTGACCAACCGCACCGCGCGTCGATCACGTCAGAGGTTTGGGATCGTCCAGATCTCTCCATCGAGCGTGATCACGTACGCCGTATTGCGGATGATCTCGACGGAGGTGGGCCGGTCCAAACCGTCTGCGACGACGGCCATGCTGCCATCGCGCATCACCTGTACGAGCGCGCCGGTGTCAGGGTCGGCCGGTGAGCCCTCGGGGTTTCCCTCTGTGAAGTGACCCTGTGACAGGGCGAACAGATCGACGCCGCGTCCGAACTCGACATCGACCAGCAGCGGCGCACCCGCCGCGACCTCCACCGGCTGAGGCCGGCGTGGCCTGAACGCGACGATCCTGCCGTCCTCCGGCAGGTGCGGCACCGGGCCCGCTTCACTCATGAACACCCGTCCGAACCGGGTGTCCAGCCCAGTGGGGACGATGTTGTCGAACGCGATCAGCTCGCTTACTTCACCATCGACAGTGACGCGGAGCACCCGGTTGTGGTGACCGTCGGTGACCAGAAATCCGCCGCGGTACGGCTGCATCGCGTACTGCACTCCCGTCGGGACGAAGAAGTCAGTGCTCGGCGGATTGGCCAATGCGAAGGCGCCGATGTCAGCGATCACGGTGAAGCTGGTCGAGCTGTCCATGCGGTAGATGCCGACGGTGCTGTCGCCGCCGACGTCTGGGCCGACGACCGTGACAAGCGCGTACGCGGTGCGCCCGATGAAAGCTACGTCCATCGCGCCCCCCACGCCGATCGCAGGGTTCTGAGTCGGCAAGCCCGATGCGAACAACGTGACTTCGCCGGTGCTGGGATCGACGCGCGAGATTTCACCGGCGACCGGCTCTGTCACATAGAGCGCACGGTCCGGCCCGACGGTGCTACCGGAGCCACCGGCCAGGCCAGAGGTCAACAACACCGGAGTGTGATCGGTCGGTGGTCTCCCCGCGGTCACCGTCGCCGTTGGGGCGATCGTCATCAGGACCGCAGCCGCCACTAGGAGCCTTCGCCGGGAACCCATAGGTCCTCCTCTTCGTCAGCGCCCGCTGTGCCGATGCACCCGCCTGCCGTGTGTTGTGGGGGGCCGTACAACAGTAGACCAAGCGCCGCTGCGTCGCGCCCGAGTAGGCGTCCCCCGATGTGGTGCGGATTGAGGTAGTGGTACATGTGGTGTCGTCCAGTCTCCTGAGCTGGGCAAGTTCTGACGGCGCGAAGGCGACCGGCCAACGCCCGTTCGCGCCGCCACAACCTGCGTCGTCGATCACGACACGGAACCGCATCGGTGCGGTCCGCACCGGTGCGGTGATGGAACGCTTCGCGATCGTTTGGGGCCAAACGACTTGCGCTACGGTTGGACACATGGGTCAGATCGTGGGCGCCGCGCTGGTCTCCCATGTGCCGCCGATCGTGCTGCCTGTCGCCGAACGCCTCGAGCTCAACGACGGCGTCGACTTCTCGTTGGTCGACGGTCTGCACCGCCTGAGGTCGGAGCAGCTCGATCGTCTGCGACCCGACACCATCATCGTGTTCGACACGCACTGGTACACGACCTTCGAGCACATCGTCACCGCCCACGAGCGTCGCCGCGGGCGTTACACATCGGACGAGTTGCCGCG
>DASQTR010000031.1:0-6405 GCA_035641795.1 Ilumatobacter sp. | reverse complement strand
TCAACCGACGTGCCCAGGACTGGGCGATCGTGGGCGTCGCCGCGTGGCGCCGCAACGGCGACGCAGGCGTGGCGCTCGTCAACATGGGCTCCACGCCGATCCTCGCCACCAGCGTGTCGTCTGCGCTCGCGGGTGGCTCCTCGATCGCCGACGCCGCCGAACAGGCGGTAGCAGAGGCCGATCCGCAGGCCGACCTCAACGCCAGCGTCGAGTACCGCCAGCACCTGGCCAAGGTGCTCGTGCGGCGAGCGCTGACGGAAGCAAGCAGCTGAATCCGGCTGACGAGCACGCCATCGGCGCCGAGGTCGGGGTCGAGGACGGGGTCGACGTCGAAGCCGGGGGCGAGCCCGACCCGCTCCCGGTAGCGGACGCGCCCGCCGAGCGGCGATGGTTTCAGCGCTCACCGCCGGAGTGGTGGGCGCTCGTCCGGACGTGGCCCGGGCTGCTGTCGGTCGCGATCGCCGTCACGATCGTCGGCGCCTGGCTGCCGTGGTCGTTCGACGGTCCGGTGCGGTTGGGCGGGCTGGAGGGCTCGCACGACGGGTGGTTGGCGGTGCTGTCGGCGTCCGCCGCGATCGCCACCGTGCGCGGCGTGCGTCGGCGGTCGTGGCCGCAGATCGTCATCGCCTTGATCTGCGGAACGTCGGCATTCTTCTTCGTGGTCCGTGACGGGCCACCGCCCGAATCGGATGTCGGCTGGGGCCGGTTCGTCACGTTGATCGGCGCGCTCGGCATGCTGGCTGCCGTCGTCGGCTCGATCGTCGCCCGGCTGCGCGACGAGCCAGACTCGAGGTGGGTCCGCCAGCCGTTCGAATGGCGGCGAACCGTGGGTGGTGGAGCCTTGATCGGGATTGCGCTACTCGTGTTCGTCGTCTTCTGGCAGGTGCTGTTCGTCACCGAGCACGACAGCTGGCCGCCGCCGGGCGACGCAGTCACAGCGGACGGCGCACAGGCCGCGACCGAGCGCTTCGTCAGCGGCTCGCCGTCACCGCGCGACCTCGACGTCGATTACGCCTGGACAACAGCGGCGACCGTCGAGGCGTGGGCAGAGGGGTCAGAGTTCTACCCGCGCATCGTCGACGACGTCGAGAACGCCACCGAGTCGGTTCACATCCTGATGTTCGGCTGGGACTCCAACGAGATCGGCACGCAGCTCGCCGACGTCCTGCAGCAGAAGCTCGCGGAAGGCGTCGAGGTCCGGATTGCGGTCGACGACCAGGGCTCCGACCCCGACGGCGACAACGGCGAGATGTACAACGACCTCGTCGCTGCCGGCGCCGAGGTCGTCGCCAACGACACGATCCAGCTCGACTTCGACGGGCTCTTCGTCGATCGCAACTTCGACTGGCGCCAGGACGAGTTCGGGCGCGCGGAGCACCGCAAGCTGTACGTCATCGACGGCGCGCTGGCGTGGACAGGCGGCGCCGGCATCCAGGACCACTTCGCCGACGGCCGGTTCCACGACGTGATGGCGCGGGTCACCGGCGACGTGGTGCGCCAGGCGCAAGCGGTGTTCCTGACCGCGTTCCGAGCGTACGGTGGTCCCCTGCCCGACGACCTCGGCCCGTACTTCCCGGCTCAGCCCGACGCGGGAGCGATGCCAACCGCGCTGGTGCAGGTCGTGCCGGGTGGCTACGTCTCGGCGACGCAGGCGACGCGCGCGCTGATCGACGAGGCAACCGCGCGACTCGACCTGATGAACCCGTACCTCACCGACGCCGACATGATCCAACGCCTCGTCGCCGCCGCAGACCGCGGCGTGCACGTGCGCGTCGTCGTCGCCGAGACGTCGAACAACAAGTACGCCGAGGCGGGACTCTCTCACCACTACCGCAACCTGATCGACGCCGGCGTCGAGGTGTGGGAGTACCCGGGCGCGGTGGTGCACGCCAAGCTCGTGGTCGCCGACGACACCGTTCAGTTCGGCACGCTCAACCTCGACGCGTGGGCGCTCTACCGCGACTTCGAGTTGGGGCTGATCGTGGAGGACGCGGCGACTGCGCAGATGTTCGAGGCACGCGTGTTCGAACCCGACATCGCCCGCTCCTCGCCAGGGCGACCGCCGAGCGGCGTGTGGGATCGCAGCACGGCGTGGCTCTGGGACAAGGTCTCGTACTTCCTCTGACGTCCTTCCGACGTCGAAGCGCAGCCGCGTACACTCACCGCGACCGGCGATTCCTCTGACTTGTAGGTGAGAGCAGATGTCCACCGGACATGATCAGATGGACCAGCACTACCTCGACGCCATCGCCGACGCCGACCAGTACGCGTACTGGATGGAGGACGCCGACGAGCCCGACTCCAACCCGACGCTCGTCCGCACTGAGTCGTGCGATCTGTGTGTGGTCGGAGGTGGCTACACCGGGCTCTGGACTGCGGTCGTCGCCAAGGAACGCGACCCTTCGGCTGACGTCGTCCTGATCGATGCCCACGAATGCGGCTCCGCGGCGAGCGGCCGCAACGGCGGTTTCATGGACGCCAGCCTGACGCATGGCGTCGGCAACGCGATGGCCCGCTGGCCGGACGAGATCGAGATCCTCGAGGAGCTCGGGCGTCGCAACCTCAACGAGATCGAGTCGGCGATACGGAAGTACGAGATCGATTGCGACTACGAGCGCACCGGCGTGATCGAGGTCGCCAACAAGTACCACCCGCCGACCTACCTCGACGAGGTCTTCCAAGAGTACGAACTGCTCAACCGGCTCGGCCACCACGCCGAGTTCCTCGACGCCGAGGCGATGCAGGCACAGGTCCACTCGCCGATCTACACCGGCGGGCTTTGGACTAGGGACAACTGCGCGCTCGTGGACCCGGCACGGCTGGTCTGGGGACTGAAGGCTGCGGCCGAACGGCTCGGTGTGCGGATCTACGAGGACACGAAGGCCACCGAGCTCAAGCGCGACGGTATCGGCGTCATCATCACCACCCCGCTCGGCGCAATCCGGGCCGGCAAGGTGGCGCTCGCCACCAACGCCTTCAAGCCGCTGCTCAAGCGGCTCAGCAGCTTCATCGCCCCTGTCTACGACTACTGCATGGTCAGCGAGCCATTGACCGAGGCCCAGATGGCGTCGATCGGCTGGCAGAACCGCCAAGGCCTGAGCGATCTCGCCAACCAATTCCATTACTACCGACTGACCGAGGACAACCGCATCCTGTGGGGCGGTTACGACGCCGTCTACTACTGGGGCGGCAAGGTGTCGAGCGAGCTCGAGAGCCGGCCCGAGACGTGGGCCAAGCTCAGCCAGCACTTCTTCGAGACGTTCCCACAGCTCGAGGACGTCAGGTTCACCCACATGTGGGGCGGTGTGATCGACACATCGAGCCGCTTCACGGTCTTCTGGGGTCGGGCGATGAACGGCCGCGTGGCCTACGCACTCGGATACACAGGCCTCGGCGTCGCCGCCTCGCGCTTCGGCGCGGCGGTGATGCTCGACCACCTGTACGGACGCAGATCATTGGCGGCGCAGACCGAGTTCGTGAAGTCACGCCCGCTGCCCTTCCCGCCCGAGCCGTTCCGCTTCGTCGGCATCCAGGCGACGAAGTGGAGCATGGACCGTGAAGACAGAACCGGCAAGCGCAACTTGTGGCTACGCGGTCTCGACCGGATGGGACTGGGCTTCGACTCCTGAGGCCGTGAATGGACTTCGCCGGACGGGCGGCGTACGGTCGGAGTTGGAGCAAATACTCCAGACAGACCTGACGCACGGAACAAGGAGGTTCATATGCGACGAGGACTGGTACTGCTCGGTGGCTTCGCACTCGTAGCCGCTGGGCTCACGGCCGCCGCACCCGGCCAACTGAGCGCCGGCCCCACAGGTGAAGAGCATGCGTACCTCGTGCTCTACGCCGACGGCGTATCGAACGCCGACGGACAGGCCGCGATCGGCGCCGCCGGTGGCACGCTCGTCGGGGAGAACTCGACGATCGGGTTGGCAGAGGTGAGGTCGAACAACCCCAACTTCTTGGATGACGTGCGTGCGATCAGTGCTGTCAAGGGCGCGGCCCGCGACCGCTCGATCGGCACAACGGCGCCCGGGATGGGGCACAAGTTCGCCGACGAGCGGCTCGAAGACGAGCGCGCCGCGGCACGGCCTCACAGCGGCGGTCCGGCCGTCAAGCCCGCACCCGGAACCGACTCGCTGTCCGGTTATCAGTGGGACATGGAGATGATCAACGTTCAGGACTCCAACGGCAACTATGTGCTCGACGAGCGCGGTGCCGGCGTTCTCGTCGGAGTCATCGACACAGGCATCGACGGCACCCACCCTGACATCGCCCCGAACTTCTCCAACGCGCTGAGCCGCAACTTCACGACCGACATCCCGACGTTGGACGGCCCATGCGAGTACGCCGACTGTGTCGACCCGGCCAACGTCGATCACGACGGCCACGGCACGCACGTCGCCGGAACGATCGGCTCACCGATCAACGGTTTGGGCATCGGTGGCGTCGCGCCCGAGGCGACACTCGTGAACATCCGCGCAGGTCAAGACTCCGGATACTTCTTCCTCCAACCCACCCTCGCCGCCCTCACCTACGCCGCTACGGCCGGAATCGACGTGGTCAACATGAGCTTCTATGTCGATCCGTGGTTGTACAACTGCCCCGACGCTTCCGACTATGTGACGGCACCGGCGGGCAAGCCGACCGCGAGCGAGCTCGCCGAACAGCGCATGATCTACGACGCCATGCTGGAGGCATTGGACGTCGCCCACGCAGCCGGCGTGACCATGGTCGGCTCCGCCGGAAACGGCGCGACCGATCTCGACACACCGACCCGCTTCGACGACACGAGCCCGGACTTCCCAGTGGATGCAGACCTCAATCCCACGAACGCCTACGCCCGGACCGTGACGAGCGACTGCCTCGACCTTCCGTCCGAAGGTCCGAACGTGATGAGCGTGTCGGCGGTCGGTCCGAGCGGCATCAAGGCCGACTACTCGAACTACGGCGTCACAGAGATCACCGTCGCCGCGCCTGGCGGATACTTCCGCGACTTCTTGGGCACCAAGCAGTTCCGCAGCGGCCTGAACGAGGTGTGGGCGCCGTACCCGGAGGTCGTGGCCGCAGCGAACGGCGACATCAACCGCGGTGGCGGGGTGCCGAGCAACGAGTTCGTCGTGCGCTCCTGCACGAAGGATCTGGGATGCGCGTACTACCAGGGCATCCAAGGCACGTCGATGGCCGCCCCACACGTCACCGGTGTCGCCGCGCTCGTGATCGGCGCGCTCGGCGGTGACGCAGATCCGGTGCAGGTGCGAGCGATCATCGAAGCGAGCGCGGCAGATCACCCCTGCCCCGTACCCGCCATGGTCGATTACACGCTCGTCGGGCGCCCGGCATCGTGGAACGCGACGTGCGCCGGAACGCCCACGTTGAACAACTTCTACGGCAACGGGCTCGTCGATGCCGCCGCGGCAGTGGACGCGGCGGGTGGTAGCTAGCCCCGGAGGCACAGTGCTGTAGACCCGCACCGTCGCGGTCTGTCCGGGCATGCGCATCGCAAACACGCGATGCGCATGCCCGCGGCCCGAACGGGATGTCGTTGCCTGGTGAACGGGTAGCTTCGACGTGTGACTCCTGCTGACGTCGGTGCTGCGCTCACCGAACACGGGTACCTGCCCGACGAGGGGCTCACCACCGCCGTCTTCCTGGCGCTCGAGCTGAAGCGACCGCTGCTGGTGGAAGGGGAGGCCGGCGTCGGCAAGACCGAGCTCGCCAAGGTGCTCGCGACGTGGACCGGCGGCGAGCTGATCCGCCTCCAGTGTTACGAGGGCATCGACGCCGCTCAAGCCGTCTACGACTGGGACTACGCCCGCCAGCTGCTCCACCTGCGCGCCGCCGAAGCCACCGGGGAGACCGCCGGCCGCAGCTCCGACGCGATCGAGGCCGACCTCTACCAAGAGCGCTTCCTCATCAAGCGCGCCCTGCTGCGCGCCATCGGCCACGGTGACGGGCCGCCGCCGGTGCTGCTGATCGACGAGATCGACCGCGCCGACGACGAGTTCGAGGCCTACCTGCTCGAGGTGCTCTCCGATTTCCAGATCACGGTGCCCGAGCTCGGCGTGTTCCGCGCGGAGACGCCGCCGATCGTCGTGCTGACGTCGAATCGCACGCGTGACGTCCACGACGCGCTCAAGCGGCGCTGCCTCTATCACTGGGTCGAGCACCCGAGCTTCGAGCGCGAGGTGGCGATCGTGCGGCTCCGGGTCCCCGCCTGTTCCGACGAGCTGGCCCGGCAGGTCGCGGCGGCGGTCGAGACGATGCGCGACCTCAACCTCTACAAGCCGCCGGGCGTTGCCGAGACGATCGACTGGGCGTCGGCGCTGGGGCGCCTCGGCGTGAGCCGGCTCGACGAGCGCTCGGTCGCCACGACGCTCGGCACCGTGCTCAAGTACCGGGAGG
>DASQTR010000030.1:0-18622 GCA_035641795.1 Ilumatobacter sp. | reverse complement strand
CGCGGTAGCGCACGCCGGCGGCGGCACCGTCCTCGAGCGCCTCGTACGTGATGCGGCGGAAGTCGTCGGCTGTGCGCAGGCTGGCGCAGATGACGTCGTAGATCGAGAGGAACTGGTTGAGGCTGCTGAACTCGAAGAGATCAGCGGGATCTTCGACCGGGAGCGTGACGGAGTGCTTCCGCGCCAGGTCGGCAATGGTCGACGCGCGGGCCGCGCCCTCGACATGGCAATGCAACTCGACCTTGGGCAGACGGCGGAGATGGTCGTCTGTCGCGACGGTCATTGGTTTGCACTCCACGGATGCGAGCGAGCGAGCGCCAGCGAGCGAGTGGCCAGCGACGGCCTGCGTGGCCGGGGAACGCCGTGCAAGGCGCGCTCTTCTGTCATCTCAGTTCCGTTTCAGCTCGACGACCGTGCCGCCGCTGACGCGTTCGAGGTCGGCCGGCGCGAGCGGGAACACGTCATGCCACGTGCCGGCCGCCGCCCACACGACGTCGTGTTGGAGTAGGTCGGGGTCAATGAAGACGCGGAGCTCGCTGGCGTGCCCGATCGGGGGCACGCCGCCGATCGGGAAGCCGGTGCGTTGGCGCACGAGATCGGCGTCGACGCGCTGGCACTCGAGCCCGCCGGCGGCGAGCGCCAACTTGCGCTCGTCGAGCTGGTTGACGCCGCTGACGTACGCGAGCACGACCTCGCCGTCGACGGCGAAGATCAAGCTCTTGACGATCTGCGCCACCTCGCAGCCGATCGCGTTGGCGGCGTCGACAGCGGTCTTGGCGCCCTCCGGGAAGCGGTGCGGGCGGACCTCGAGCCCGAGTTCGGCACCGGCGTCGATCACCTTCTGAACGTTGCGATGGACGGTCGGCTCGGCGTCGCTCACGGCCGAGGACCGTAGCGCGAAGGTTGCCGATCGTCAGCCTCTAGCCTGGTCTCACGATGTTCAAGAACACGATGAAGACGACCGTCCTGCTGGCTGGTCTCGGCGGTTTGATCGTCGCCGTGGCGGGGATCCTGGGCGGCGGGAGCGCCGGGTCGCTGGTGTTCGGTCTCGTGATCGCACTGGTCATGGTGGGCGGCTCGTACTGGTTCAGCGACAAGCTCGCCCTCCGGTCGGCCAAGGCCCAGATCGTCACCGAAGCCGAGGCGCCCGAGTTCCACGCCATGATCCGCCGACTGTCGGAGCGAGCCGGTATGCCGATGCCCACGGTCGCGATCTCCCCCGCCGCTCAGCCCAACGCCTTCGCCACCGGCCGCGGCCCGAAGCACGCCGTGGTCTGCGCCACGCAGGGCCTCCTGCAGACGCTGTCCGCCGACGAGGTCGAAGGCGTGATGGCGCACGAGCTGATGCACGTCAAGCACCGCGACATCCTGATCGGCTCGGTCGCCGCCGCGATCGCCACCGCGATCTCGTTCATGGCGCAGATGACGATCTACTCGTCGATGTTCGGAGGTCGCCGTGATGATCGCAACGGCAATCCGTTGATGATGCTCGCTGCTGCGATCCTGGCGCCGATCGCGGCGTCGTTGATCCAGATGGCGGTCTCACGCTCACGCGAGTTCGAGGCGGATCGCGGCGCAGCCGACTTGCTCGGTACGGGCGTGCCGCTCGCCAGCGCGCTGCGTCGGATCGACGCCATCGCCGAGCAGCGCCCGATGGCAGTCCAGCCGGCGCAGGCGTCGATGTACATCCACAATCCGCTTGCCGAAGCCCGGTCAAGCAACGCCGGCATGGCGCGGATGTTCAGCACCCATCCCAGCACCGAGGACCGCATCGCACGGCTGCTCGAGATGTCGCCTGCCCGCTGAGCGGCAGCCGCACCTCGGCCAGCCTCACGCGTTTTTCGGCAGCTGGCTGAAGGGCAGGGTGCGGTCGTTGCCCGGTTCCTTGGGGAGCCCGAGCACGCGCTCGCCGATGATGTTGCGTTGGATCTGGTCGGTTCCGCCGTAGATCGGCGGGCCCTGGGCGAACAACGCCATCTCCGTGACCATTGCGTGCAGCGGGTTGGCGGGACGGCCGTTGTAGCTGTGGAGCATGCCGTCAGCGCCGAGGATGCGCAGCCCCACGTCGCGCTGCAACCTCACCATCGCGCTCATCGACAGCTTGCCGATGTTCCCGAACCCGGGAATGTCGCCGCCGCGCGCCTTCTCGGCCTTCAGTCGCAGCGTGTTCATGCGCCCGATCTCCTGGATCGAGTGCAACCGCATCAGATCCTGCCGAATCGACGGGTCGTCGATGGCGCCGTTCGACTTGGCGAGATCGATCAGCATCCGGCCCGCGCCGCGGAACTGGGCGCCGCCGCCGACGCCGCGTTTGCTCGCCACGAAGTCGCCGGCGCGCATCGTGAGGTGTCCGGCGACGGTGCCCGCGATGGCCGCGCTGGCAGCGGCGTGACCGGCCCCCGATCCCAGACCGGCGCGCTCGAAGCCGAGCGTGGCGTTGGCGACAGCCCAGCCTCCGTTGCGCTCGCCGATGATGGCGTCGTCACCGACGCGGGCGTCGGTGAGGAACACCTCGTTGAACATCGACCGGCCGGTCATCTCACGCAACGGCCGCACCTCGATGCCCGGTTGATGCATCTCGATTGCGAAGTAAGAGATGCCCTGGTGCTTGGGCGCGTCGGAGTCGGTGCGGGCCAGCA
This sequence comes from Ilumatobacter sp., assembly GCA_035641795.1. GTDB lineage: Bacteria > Actinomycetota > Acidimicrobiia > Acidimicrobiales > Ilumatobacteraceae > Ilumatobacter. The sequence goes on along the minus strand of DASQTR010000030.1, from coordinate 15,983 downwards.
ACATCCCGAGATCGGCGACGTGCCCAGACGACGTCCACACCTTCTGCCCGGTGACGACCCATTCGTCGCCATCGCGGACGGCCCGCGTCTGCAGCCCTGCGAGGTCGCTGCCGGCGACCGGCTCGCTGAAGAGCTGGCACCAGGCCTTGCGTCCCGTCACGATGTCCGCGACGTAATGGTCGATCTGCGCCCGCGTGCCGTGCGTCGCGATCGTGGGCGCGGCGAGCAGTAGGCCGAGCCCGCCAGGGGCGGAGAGCGCGCCATGGGCGGCGATCGTCTCGGCTACACGAACGGCGTCGTTGCGCGACAAGCCGCGGCCGTAGGACTCTGCCGGCAACGACGGCGCTGACCACCCGTCCATGCCCAGCCGCTCCCACCACTCGGCGACCGTCATGTCGGGGTTCCAGTTGGCGTCGAGCCAGCCCCTCAGCTCATCGATCACGTCGGCCACGAGACGATCATGACCCCACGGTCACAATGCGAACAACTCGTCGAGACTGCCCGGGCGAGCCGGCACCGGTGGCTCGGCAAGCTCCTCCTCCGGCACGAAGGCGGCGTAGCCCTCGACCTCGAGCAGGTCGGCCAGTTCGGCGCCGCCCCGCGCGACGATCCGCCCCCTGACGAGGATGTGCACGTGGTCAGGGCGCAGCTCGGTGAGCAGCCGGGCGTAATGCGTGATCGCCAGCACGCCGAGCGGTTCGCCCGCGCTGCTGTCGTTGCTCATCTCCTCGACCCTGCGGGAACAGTCGCGCAGGGCGTCGATATCAAGGCCGCTGTCGAGCTCGTCCAGGATCGCGATCTTCGGGCGGAGCACCGCCAGTTGCAGCGTCTCGTTGCGCTTTTTCTCACCGCCGGACAGGTCGACGTTGAGCGGCCGGTGCAGGAAGCGCTCCTCGAAGCCGATCCGGCTCGCCTCGTGGCGCAGCAGCGCCGGCAGTTCGTCGCTCGGCCGGCCGCGTGTGGCGAGCGCCTCGGACAGCATGTCGACGAGCGACACGCCGGGCACTTCGGTGGGGTACTGCATCACGAGATGCAGGCCGGCGGCGGCTCGCTGCCACGCCGGCATCGCCAGCACGTCGGTGCCGTCGAGCGTCACCGATCCGGCGGTGACGGTGTAACCCGGCTTGCCCATCACGACCGCCGACAGCGTGCTCTTGCCGGCCCCGTTCGGGCCCATCACCGCGTGCACCTCACCGGACGACACGGTCAGATCGATCCCCTTCAGGATCTCGTTGCCGTCTACCTCGGCGCGCAGCCCCTTGATCTCGAGCGTGCTCATGACTGCGCACCCTCGCGTTCGGCCGACGTGACGGTCACGACGACCTCACCGTCGACCACACGCGCTTCGAACACGGGGACGGGCTGTGTCGCAGGCAGCGTGACGGGCTCGCCGGTCAGCAGGTCGAACGTGCTGCTGTGCTTGGGGCACTCGATCTCCTTCTCGTCGCACCAGACTTCGCCTTCGGACAGCGAGACGTTGGCGTGACTGCAGATGTCGCCGATCGCGTACACGTCGTTCTCGATCCGCACGACGGCAACTGGAACACCGGCGATCACGAACCTGCGGGCCGAGCCCGGAGCGAGCTCGTCGAGCGGACACACCGCCTCGCTCACGCTGTTCATGATCCGCCGTTCCCTATGTTGAGCTTGGCGGCGACTTGACGGCGAAGGTCGGCGGCCAGGTCACCGGCAGGTAGCTGCTCGAGCACCTCGTCGAAGAAGCCCAACACCACCAGCCGCTCGGCGACCTCCGGACGCACGCCGCGGCTCTCGAGATAGAAGCGCTGGTCCTCGTCGATCGGCCCGACCGTCGACGCATGGCTGCACTTGACGTCGTTGGTCTCGATGTCGAGGTTGGGCACGCTCTCGGCCCAGGCGCCGGCACTGAGGGTGAGGTTGCGGTTGGTCTGGAAAGCGCTCGTGCCCTTGGCGTTCTCGCGGATGCGGATGAGTCCCGTGTAGACGCTCTTCGACTGGTCCTGGACCGCGCCCTTGAAGAGCAGATCGCTCGTGGTGTGCGGGGCGGCGTGGTCTTGGATGGTGCGGAAATCGTGCATCTGGTGCCCGCCCGCGAAGTAGAGCGCGACCTGCCGGGTCGACCCGCCGCTACCGACCAGCCGTGCCTCGGTGCGCACGCGCGCGTAGTCGCCGCCCAGCGCCACGCTGGCCAGCAGCGTCGACGAATCACGCTCGCCAACCGCCTGCTGATGGCCGATCGACCACGCCTCGGCGGAGAGCTGGTTGACGCCCAGGTACTGCACGCGGGCGGCTTCGGCGGCGCGCACTTGCAGCACCGGCAGCACGAGTGCCGCGCCGCCCGCCTCCGAGACGAAGCACTCGACCACGGTGACCTGGCTGTCGCGGCCCGCTTCGATCACGAGCCGCGGGGTCACCATCGTCCCGCCGGCGGGCACGACGTGGGTCACGACGATCGGCCCTTCGACGACCACACCGGGTGGAACGACGACGTGCGTGGTCGCCGCAAACGAGGCGTTCAGGTCGGCGAACACGTCGGGGCGCTCGTCAGGAAAGAGATCGACGAGATCGACGCCACTTCGCACGCAGTCCTGGGGCCCTGTCAGGCCGGGAACATGAGGTCGCGGCTCGTAGATGGCGAGATCGAGCTCCTCGATGCGGCTGTAGCGCCAGATCTCGGCGTCGGTCGTGGGCAGCTCGGTGGTGCGCCACTGCTCGTCAAGGGCCTGCATCGGACCAAATTCTACTACCGGCGTAGTGCAAATCCCGAGAGGAAGGTCCTGCCCGGCGAAGCGCAGCCGAGACGCGAGCTCGCAAGTGAAGCCCCGTGCGTCCCTCAGCGCTTGCGGCGGAACAGCCCCTTGATGCCCCGCTTGCGGCCGCCCTGCTCGCGTTCGATCTCGACCTCGGCCTTGATTCGGGCGCCTGCCGAATTGAGGATCTCCTCAGCCTCGTCGAGCAGCGCCGCGGCCGATCCGTCGTCGATGCCGGGGGGCTCCGCCGGCGTGGGCGGCGCGGTCAGCGAGCCGTACGTCCACGCCGCGTCGGCAAGCCGGCGTTCGTACCGCGGGCAGTGCTCGGGACAGCGCCACGGCGCGTCGGGCGCGAGGTCTAGGTTGCACTTGCGGACTGTGTCGCCATTGGGATACGAGCGGCTCTCGAAGTGCTTGCACTCGGTCCGCATCGGCATGAGGGCAGAATACCGGCCGCAGTGTTCGGTCCCGTCGCGTCGAAACGTATGCAGGCCCGGGGTTCAGAGGGTGCCGATGCGGTCGTGACGGTCACCCCACAGCCCGTCGCGCAGGACGAACTTCTGGATCTTGCCGGTGCCCGTCTTCGGGAGCTGCCGGAAGACCACGCGCTTGGGTGCCTTGAACCGTGCCAACCGTGAGCGCACGTGGTCGATCAGCTCCTCCTCGGAAGCGGTGGCGTCGGGGCGCAGTGTGACGAACGCGACCGGCACCTCGCCCCAGCGGTCGTCGGGCGCCGACACGACGGCACACTCGAGCACACTCGGGTGGCTCGCCAGCGCCTGCTCGACCTCGATGCTGGCGATGTTCTCGCCACCGGAGATGATCACGTCCTTGGCGCGGTCGCGAAGCTCGATATATCCGTTCGGATGCATCACGCCGACATCGCCGGTTCGGAACCAGCCGTCGATCGAGGCGTTGGCGGTGGCGTCGGGATCCTTGAAGTACCCGATCATCACGTTGTTGCCACGCAGCACGACCTCGCCCAACGTGGCGCCGTCAGCGGCGACGTCGACGCCGTGCTCGTCGACGACGCGGACGGGCAACCCGGCGACGTTGCTGACGCCTTGGCGAGCCTTGAGCCGCGCCTGCTCGGCCGCGTCGGTGACGCCCCATTCCTCCTGCCAGTCGCAGATCACGGCCGGTCCGTACGTCTCGGTCAATCCGTACAGGTGCGTGACGTCGAGGTTGAGCTCGCCCATTCGGGCGAGCAGCGTCGGGGACGGTGGCGCGCCGCCGGTGAACACCCGCACCGGCCGCTCCGAGGGGCCCTCGTCGGCCCACGGCCCGTAGCCGAGCATGGTGAGTACCGTCGGCGCAGCGTTGAAGTGAGTGACCCCGTCGTGCCGGATCGCGTGCCAGATGCGCGCCGGCTCGACAGCGCGCAACTCGAGGTGCGTGGCGCCTGCGACGGTCACCGCCCACGGGAAGCACCACCCGTTGCAGTGGAACATCGGGAGCGTCCACAGGAAGACCGCACCGGGATGCAGTCCGCTCTGCGCCATCATCGCCAACGACTGCAGGTAAGCCCCGCGGTGGTTGTACATGACGCCCTTTGGACGACCGGTAGTGCCGCTCGTGTAGTTGAGGGCGAGCAGCGCGCGCTCGTCGACGACATCGACGCGGGTCCGGGGCGCGCCGGCGAGCAGCCGCTCGTACTCGTCGTCAGCGCCGCCCGCGACCACGACGCGCATGTAGGGCACGGCCGCCTGCATCGGACCGACGAGATGCAACAACTCGTGGTCGACGAGCAGCACGCGGGCGCCCGCGTGGTCGACGATGTAGGCGAGCTCCTCCCCGCTCAGGCGGGTGTTGAGCGCGTTCAGCACCGCTCCTGCGAGCGGCACCCCGAAGTGCGCCTCGAGCGCGACGTTCGAGTTCGGCGCCAGCACGGACACCACCTCGCCCGGCGCGACGCCGATCTGGTGCAGCGCGCCCGCGAGCCGTTCGCATCGCTCCCGCATCTCCCGATAGGTGTAGCGCAGATGCTCGCCGATGAACGCCGTGCGATCGGCGAATGCGCCCGCGGCGCGGTCGAGGTGGGCGACCGGTGTCAACGGCACCGGGCCGAACGGCCCCGTGGGCCAGCTCATTACACCAGGGCGGCGACGTCTGGACGGGCGTCCCAGCGGAACAGCGCCTCCGCGTTCTTGTGCGTCATCAACGCCACCTCGTCGTCGGGCACCCCCGCCAGCGACTCGGCGACCTCCTTCTGGGCGTGCGGCCACGGTGTGTCGGCGTGGGGATAGTCGCACTCCCAGAGGATGCGGTCGACGCCGATCAGGTGCCGCGTCTCCACGCCGACGCCCTCGTTGATGAAGCACACCCAGATGTTGCGGCGAAAGATGTCGGACGGGCGCTGGTCGTCCATGTGTGACCAGTAGCGGTGACGCTCCCATTGGCGATCCGCGCGCTCGAGTGCGAACGGCACCCAGCCGATGCCCCCCTCCGAAAGCGTGAACTTGATGTCGGGAAAGGCGCGCGGGATGCGGCCCATGATCAGGTCCATGCACGTCATCCACGCCGCCGTCGGGGCGAGGGCGATGCCTTGGATGAACGGCGAGTCGCTCGAGGCCATCGGCACCACGCCGCTGGTGCCGATGTGCATGCAGACGACGGTGTCGGTCTCGACGCACGCGTCCCAGACCGGATCCCAGTGCTCGGTCGAGAACGACGGGAGTCCGAGCGGCACCGGATTCTCCGGGAAGGTCACAGCGCGGGCGCCTCGCGCGGCGTTGCGCCTGACCTCCGCGGCCATCGCCACCGGGTCCCACAACTGGCCGATGATCATCGGCACGTACATCCCTGGCACCGACGCGCACCACTCGTCGAGCAGCCAGTCGTTGTAGGCCTTCACGCACAGATCGGCGAGCGCCTTGTCGTCTGCCATCAGGAACATCACGCCGGCGAAGCGCGGGAAGGTCGGAAAGCACACGCTCGCCCGCACGCCGTTGGCGAGCAGATCCTTGGCGCGCTCGACCGGGTCGTAGCACCCAGGGATCATGTCGGTGTAGCGCACGGGATCCATCGAGAACTCGGAGTAGTCCTTGCCGGCGACGGCGTTGAGGCCCATCGTCTCGCCCCTGCGGCCCTCGTACACCCAGTACTGACGGCCGTCGGATTCGACGACGTGCGGGCCTTGCTCGCGCAGCGCGGCGGGCAGGCGATCGGTCCACACGTTGGGCGGCTCGATGATGTGGTCGTCGACGCTGAACAGGTCGTACTGAGCGGCTGACATGTGCTCTCCCCTCTCCGCTGGGTGCAGTTCCGCTGGTTTGCAATTGAGCATACTCTTCTCGTCTACGACCGGCAGGGGCGGGTAGCCTCGGCGGGGTGCCGGCCGGCATCGCCACGTCCGATCCTCGCGCCACCGCCGCCGGCGCCGAACTGCTCGCGGCCGGCGCCAGCGCGGTCGACGCGGCGGTAGCGGCGGCACTCGTTCTCTACGTCGTCGAACCGCAGTCCTGCGGGCTCGGCGGCGACGCGTTCATGATGCACGTTGCGCCCGGCTCCGACCCGGTCGGCCGCGACGGATCGGGCGCGCTGCCACGCGCGCTCGACGACGAGGCGTTGGCAGCCGCAGGACTCGACACGATCCCCGCGCGGGGCGCGGCGGCGGCGACCGTGCCTGGCGCGATCAGGCTGCTCGAGGACGCGCTCGCCGAGTTCGGGTCGCGATCCTTTGCCGACGTGGCTCAGCCGGCGATCGCGCTGGCCCGTGACGGATTCGAGGTGCGGCCTACCCTCGCGGCGGCCGCCGCCAAGGCGGCGGCCGAGATCGCCGACGACCCGGTACTGGGACCGCTGTTCGTCCCAGGCGGCGAGCCGGTCGCGACCGGTGACACGGTGGTGAATCCGAGCCTCGCCGAGTGCCTGACGGCGATCTGCCGCGACGGCTCCAGGTTGCTCCACGAAGGCGATCTCGGTCGTGCCGTCGTAGCGCGACTGCGGGCGGCGGGAGGCTTCCTCGGGGTGGACGACTTCGGCGAGCACAAGACGTTGCCCATGGGACCGGTCAGCGTGACGTTCCGGGACAGCACCGTGTGGGAGTTGCCGCCGCCGACCCAGGGCGTCGCGGTGACGTACGCACTGGAGGCGATCGCCGCCGAGTTTCCCGCTGTCGAGAGCGCCGACGATTGGCGCTGCGTCGTCGACGTGATGGCGGAGGCGATGGTTCGTGCCGGGTTCGACCTGAGCCAAATCGGTGCGCGACCGTCGCCGGCGAAGGGGGACACGACGTACATCGCGGCGATCGACCGCGAGGGTCGTGGCGCGTCGCTGATCACGAGCCTGTTCGGCGATTTCGGCGCCCACTTCGGCATCCCCGAACTCGGTGGTGCGATCGGGAACCGGGCGACGATGCTGCGCGCCCTCCGAAGGCCGATGATGCCGGGCCGCAAGCCGCCCCACACGACGATCCCGGCGGCCGTCACGCGCGACGGCCGGCTGCAGATGGTGCTCGGTGTGGCCGGCGGCTTCATGCAGCCACAGGCGCAGGTCCAGGTGCTCGTCCACATGGTCGAGCGTGGGCTGGCGCCACAGGCCGCGATCGACGAACCGCGCTTCCGGATCGGCTTCGGCGGCGTGCTCTCGCTGGAAGCGGGCCACCCGCTCTGTGACTCGATGCCAGACGCCGCGGCGCGCCCACCAGGACCGGAAGGTTTCGGCGCCGCCCAAGTCGTCGCTGTCGACGCGGAGGGCAGCGTGAGGGCCGGCGCCGACCCTCGCCGCGGCGGCGCCGCGACCGCGCTGCCGTAACCCGGTTCATTCCGTTCAGATGCGGTAGATGCGGTCCGCTGTGCGGTGCAGCAGGTCGGCCTGTTCGCGCTCCGACAGCTCTGACGCGATCTGGCGGTAGGCGCGAATGAGGCGCGGATACGTGCCGTAGAGCCGGTCGATCGGCCAGTTGCTGGCGAACAGGCACCGCTCGCTGCCGAACGCCTCGATCGCTCGCAGCACGACCGGGCGGACGCTGTCGACCGTCCACATCGGATCGGCACTCGAGGCGATCGCGGAGAGCTTGAGGACGACGTTGGGTGCCGCATCGGCGAGCACCGCCAGCTCGGCCGACCACTCCTCGAGATACCGCGAGTCGCGCTCGAGCGGCTGACCCCCGTGCCCCAACACGATCGTGACGGCGGGCCAGTGCTGCGCCAGCCCGGCGACCGACCCGTAGTGCTCGCGCGGCAGCATCAGCTCTACCGATGCGCCGTGCTCGGCGGCGGCATCGAAAGCACCGCGGACGTCATCGGCGGTCACCGCCTCGGTGATGGTGAGGTCGCGCACGCCGCGGAACCGCGGGAAGGCGGCGTTGGCCGCGAGCACGCGGGCGGCATCGGGTTCGCGCAAGCGGCAGCCGGCGACGATCGCGTTCGGATAGCCGGTTGCGTCAGCGAGCGACTCGAGCCATTCGGTCTCTCGCGTGGGACTCGGAGAAGGCATCGCCGCACACTGGATGTGCACGACCTTGTTCGGCCGCTCGTCACCGGCCTCCGCGAGCAGCTCGTCGGGGCCGAAGCGCGGTGCGTCCAGCCGATGCATTCCCTTCAGACGCGGATGCTCGAAATCTGATTCGAGGAAACGCCAGCGCATCCCCGGCAGTGCATGGTCCCAGAAATGGACGTGGGCGTCGGTGAACCGCTCCGTCACTCGAGAATGCGGCGGCCGGGGGTGAACCTGATCGGCATCGCGAACGTGCCGTACGTGACGCCGATCGTCTCCGCCCGAACGAGGCGCGAGTGGTCGACTTCGTAGTCGGGCAGGCGGCGCAGGACCGCGCGCAGTGCGATCTGGATCTGGCGCCGAGCCAGCGTCGAGCCGAGGCAACGGTGGGCTCCCAGTCCGAACGCCATGTGCCGGTTCGGGTCGCGGTCGAGCAGCACTTCGTCAGCACGGTCGAACACCGACTCGTCTCGATTCCCCGACGCCCAGACGAGTAACACCCGATCACCTTGCGCTATCTGATGCCCGCCGAGCTCGACGTCGCGCTTTGCGGTGCGGGCGAGCGCGAACTGCGGAGCGCCGACGCGCAGGAACTCCTCGACTGCGGTCTCCATCAGCTCCGGTTGTTCGATCAGCCGGCGACGATCGTCACGGTTGCGATCGAGATGGAGCATTGCGCTGCTGATCGCAGAGCCCGTCGTGTCGAACCCGCCCTGCATGGTGAGCATGATCATCTCTTGGGCGTCGTGGTCGGAGACCGGCTCGCCGAACGGCCGCGAGTTCAGGAGGTAGCTGATCATGTCGTCGCGAGGTGACTGCCGGCGCTGCTTGATCGCGTCCTTGATCGTCTCCGCGATCCATCCCAACTGCTCGAGCACCCCAGCCCGCGCCGGATTGTCCTGCCGCAGGAACACGGTCTTGTGCATCGGCTCTGCGTACCGCCGCCAGTCGTCGATCGGCATCCCGAGCTTGTGCAACGTCACCATCACCGGAACCGGGTCGGCGAAGTCGTGCACGGCGTCGACCTCGCCGTGCTCGATGAACTGGTCGATGCAGTGGTTGGCGTAGTACTCGATGACAGCGGCGAGACGCTCGACCGCCGGCGGGGCGAACAGGGGCTGCATGATCTTGCGGTATTCGAGGAACTCGGGCGCGTCCATCTCGATCGGGATCGATTTCTGGGCGGCGTTCTTCTTGGGTGGGATCAGGATCGTCTCGGCCGACGAGAACGTGGCGTCGTCGAGGGCGACGCGCCTGATGTCCTCGTAGCCGGTCACCACCCAGAACCCGCCGTACGTGTCGCTGTGGGCGACCGGGCAGCGAGCACGGAGGTCGGCAAGCACAGGCCAAGGGTCGGCGGCGAAGTCGCGGTCGTGGTGGTCGAAGTGGACCGACGGTGCCACATCGGCACGCTCGGCGTTTGTCATCGTGACGGACCCCCGAAGCGTCGACGCCTGGACAGGACTTGCGAAGTCGGGAATATAGCATACTCAATTGTCGTGACCCCTGGCCCCTCCGGTGGTGGCATATCCGACGGTGGCCTGGCCGATGGTGCCGGTCCGCCGCGGATGGTGTTCGCCGGGATCCTGGTGAGTCTCTCCGTCACGGCGATCAGCCAGACGTTCGTCACGACCGCGCTGCCGACGATGGTCGGCGACCTCGGCGGCTTCGACGGCCTGTCCTGGGTCGTCGGCGGCTACCTGCTGGCTTCGACTCTCGTCGTCCCGTTCGCCGGAAAGCTGGCCGACCTGTACGGCACCAACCGCCTGTTCCAGATCTCGATCCTGTTGTTCGCGATCGGATCGGTTATCGCCGGGCGGGCCACGTCGGTGGAGGTGCTGGTGGCAGCGCGCGTGCTCCAGGGCCTGGGCGGCGGAGCGATCCTCACGTTGAGCTTCACGTTGGTGGCGCTCTTGGTCGTCCCCCGCGAACGTGGCCGGTACCAGGGCTACATCGCCTCGCTGTTCACCGCCGCCAACGTCGCCGGACCGCTGATCGGCGGCTTCTTCGTCGACCATCTCTCGTGGCGCTGGATCTTCTACACGACCGCCGTCGTGTGCATCGTCGCGCTGCTGTTCGTGCGCCGCAACCTTCCGCGCGACGTCAGGAGCACGGACGCTCCGTTCGATCTGATTGGCAGCTGCCTGCTCGTCGTCAGCCTCGTCGGCGTGATGCTCATCGCGACCTGGGGTGGGCAGCAACTGGACTGGACCTCACCGGCGCTGCTCGCGCTGGCGGCCGTCACGATTGGGGCGGCCGCGACCTTCGTCCGCGTCGAGCGCCGCGCCATCGAGCCGGTGATGCCGATCGACCTGTTCCGCCGGCGGTCGGTCCGTGTCACGACGATCCTCGGCTTCCTGACGGGGGTGGCGATGACGACGGTCCTCACGTACGGGCCGACCTTCGTCCAGCTCGCGCTCGACGTCAGCGCCGCCGCGTCCGGCTTGCTGCTGATGCCGCTCATGTTGTTCGTCATGTTGGCGAGCACGGTCGGCGGGCGCGTGATGTCGAAGACCGCCCGCTACCGGCCGACCGCGATCGCGGGCGCATTGTTGTTGGCGGTCGGTACAGGAGCGATGTCGCTGATGAGCGCTGGGACGCCGCTGTTCATCCCGTCGATCTGCGCCGCCGTCGTCGGACTCGGCATCGGTCTCACGACGCCGGCCCACATGGTGGCCGTCCAGAACGCGGTGGGCGACGACCGGCTCGGCGCGGCGACGTCGACCACGCAGTTCACGCGCAAGATCGGCTCGATGATCGGTGTCGCCGTCGCAGGCGGCGTGTTCACGGCCACCACCGCATCGCGCCTTCGCGACGCGGGAGCGATCGCGGACGACGAGCCGATCGGCACACTGCTCGAATCCCCGAATCGTGTCGACGCTCTACCGGGGCAGCTCGAAGAGACGGTGAGGAACGCCGTGGCGAGCGGCGCGGTCGCGGTCTTCACACTCACCTTCATCGCCGCCGCAGCGGCGTTCGCGCTCTCGTTCCGGCTCCCCGACGAGCGTCTCGCCGACGAGACCGCACCCGGAGTCGATTCGGTCAGGGACTCCAGCTCCCGGGACTCCAGCTGACGCCGGCGTCGACGCTGCGATACACACCCGACGACGTCGCCGCCAGCAACGTGTCACCGACGTCGGCGACGCCGTAAACGGTGACGCCGTCGAGCCCGCCGCCGACGACCTCCCACGACATGCCGGCGTCGTCACTGCGCAACAGCTCCGGACCGGCGCCCAGGTACAGGCGATCGTGACGATCGCGCGACAGCGAGTACATCTTGGAGTCCTCGCGACCATGCGGGCGAGTGGTCACGAACGACCGTCCGCCGTCCTCGGAGCGCAGTATCCGGCTGCGCTGCGCGCCTCCCACGATCACCCCGGCGGTTGTCTCCACGACGTCGTAGACGGTGGTCGCCTCCACATCGACCGGCTCCCAGCGCTCACCGTCGACCGAACGGTAGATGCCGCCCGATTTGAAGCCGTCGCTCACGCTGCCCGCGGCGAGGAACAAGTAGCCCGTGCCGGCCGACCGCGTCAGGTCGAATGCGAGCTCGTCGGGCAGCCCCGTCGCGCAGCGGTGCCATTGCCTGTCGACGCCCGGCCGGCTCCACACACCTTCGCCGAGCGTCCCCGCCCGAACGTGCCCCGGTCGAGACTCGATGACGGTGAACACGCGCTTGCCGTCGAGGCCGGCGCGGTGCCACGGCTCCGAGGCGTCTCCGCCGCCCGCGTTCCAGAGACCGTCGTCGGTACCGATCAGCAATCCGTCCGCCGTTCGGCAGAAGGCGTACACGTTGCCGCTGACGTCCGCCGGCCGGATTGCGCGCCAGCTGTCACCGCGGTCGTCTGTGCGGAAGGCCCCTGCTGGCCCTCCGACGTACGCGACATCTCCATCGGCGGCGATCGCGAACACGGCGCCGATGTCGAGCCCCGTGTCGAACGCGCCCCAGTCGGTGGCGCCGGCGCGGCTTGCCCAGACGCCTTCGTAACTGCCGGCGATCGTGGACCCATCGGTTGTGACCAGCACCGAGAAGACCCGGTGATTCGCGAGCGCAGTGCCGACGGGTATCCAGCTCTCACCATCCGGGCCGGCGGACACGACACCCTGGCCGGTGCCGGCGACCAACGAGCCGTCGCCAAGCTGCGCGAAGGCGTGCACGATCGGGTCGCGCGGCTGCCCGGCGACGTCTCGCCACTCGCGCTGCTCACGGAGCCAGCGAACGATGCCGCGCCCGCGGGTGCCGGCGAGCAGGTCGCCGCCGGCGAGGGCGACGATCGCGAACACGGGCGCGTCGCGAAACCCGAGTGATCGCCAGGCGCCGCCCGGCAGCCGGACCCACACCCCATCGGTCTCGGTGGCGGCAGCGAGCGCTCCCCCGCCGATCGGTGTGAGCCGGTACACCGCGCCAGACGGGCCGCCGTCCTCGACCGACCACCGCTCGCCGTCGCGCCGGGCGAAGACGCCGTCGGCCGTGCCGGCGAGCAGCTCGCGACCGACCGCCGCCACGCAGTACACGTCCTGCATCCCGCCGGCGAATGCCGCCCAGTGTTCACCACCGTCGCTCGAGACGAGAACACCGCCGGTCCCGCAGGCGGCGTAGAGCTCGCCGTCGTGACCGGTGGCGAAGCCGTTCACGTTGCCGCCGCCGAACGGGCCATCGACCGGCGACCAGGTCGCGCCGGCATCGACCGAGCGGGCGATGCCGCGCCCACAGGTGCCCGCCAGCAGCACGCCAGGAGACGGTTCGCAGAGCGCGAAGTACCGCGGTGGACCGCCGGCGGGACGCGCCGTGTGTTGGTGAGCCAGCTCACGCACGGGCACGACGATCTCGGTCATGCGCGCGGGACCTCGACCCGGGCGGCCTCGAGCCGACCAACCGGCTTTGGCTCGGGCGACGCCGATGCGACGGCGTCGTAGGTGCACACGAACAGGGTGCAGCCGTCGTCGCCGCCGAGCTCGCACGCGAAGGCACCTTGCTCGGTGGCGCGCCGCTCCAGCACTTCGCCCCCATCGGCGACGCGCACGACCGTGCTGTGCAACGGATCGGCGAACCAGACCGCACCCTCGGCGTCCAGGCACATGCCGTCGGGAACGTGGCCGCCGAGATCGGCGAACACCCGCCGGTCAGTGAGCGAGCCGTCCGCTTCTATGCGATAAGCGGTGAGCCGGTTGGCGGCCGACTCGGCGACGATCAGCTCACCGGCCGGCGTGATCACGCAGCCGTTCGGGAAGTGGAGGTCGGTGGCGACGACCGCCGCCGTGCCGTCCGGCCGGGCGAGAGCCAGCACGCCAGGTGCCGGCGGAGCGCCACCCGGGAGGTCGTAACCGAAGTCACCGACGTAGGCGTTCCCTGAGCCGTCGACGACCATGTCGTTGCACTTGCACGTGGTCAGCGCGGTGAGGTCGGCGGAGACATGCTGTGAGCCACGGGCGTCCACACGCAAGACGGCGCGCTTGGCCATCGCCACCACGAGCAGATCGCCGCCCGGCGTCCAACCGAGGCCACCCGGCTCACCGTCGATTTCGGCGACGGTGTCGACGGACCCGTCCGGCGCCACGCTCAGCACGCGGCCGGCGCGCTTCTCCGACAGGAACAGCCGGCCGGCGTGCCAGCGCGGGCTCTCCGGGAAGGCCAGGCCAGAGAGCACGACCTCGAAGCCCGACGCCATAATTCGGTATACTAATCTCTGGCCGAGAACCACACGAGAAGGCCCAGAGAAGGCCCAGAGAAGGCCCACGCGAAGGGCCGCGAGAAGGGGGACGCATGGCCGCCGACCTGCGGGTGATCGACGCCGACGCACACATCAACGAGCCGATCGACGTGTTCGCCGACTTCCTCGACGACGCTCACCGCGACCACCGCCCGCTGCTCATCAAGGACACCAAGGGGCTGACACGGATCCTGATGGACGGCAAGCTCTACCCGGAGACGCGGTTGCGGCAGGACCATGTCAAGAAGGTGCAAGGCACGCAATTGGGCGGCGTCCAGAAGGGGGCAAGCGATCCCGTCGCCCGGCTCGACGACATGGACACCGACGGCATCGACGTGCAGGTCCTGTACGGAAGCCTCGGGCTGTCGATCTCGACGATCGGCGACGTCGACTTCGCGATCGCGATGTCGCGAGCGTGCAACGACTACTACGCCAGCTTCTGCAGCGCCGCGCCCGACCGACTCAGGTGCACCGCCACACTGGCCGTGCAAGACGTCTCGGCCGCGGTCGAGGAGCTCGAACGCGCGGTCACCGAACTCGGCCATGTCGGCGTGATGCTGCCGCCCAACCATCGCGGCGTCGATCTCGCCAGCGGCTACTTCCATCCCATCTTCGAGAAGGCCCAGGCGCTCGACGTGCCGGTGTCGATCCACTGGGGCAACGGTGCTCACCTGCACGCAGCCGGGGGCGAGCGCTTCGACACGCACTTCATGCTCCATGCGGTCGGGCATCCGGTCGAGCAGATGATCGCGCTCGCCAACATCGTGTGCGGCGGCGTCGTCGAGGACTTCCCTGGTGTACGGTTCGGGTTCCTCGAAGCGGGCTGTGGATGGGCCGCCTACTGGGTCGAGCGTCTCGACGAGCACTTCGAACGGCGTTCACGTGAGATGCCGAAGATGACGAAGGAGCCGGCCGAGTACTTCGCCGATGGCAACCTGTTCCTGTCTGCCGAGCCCGACGAGCGGCTGGTTCCGGTCGTGGCCGCACAGCTCGGCGACGACTGCGTGATGTACTCGTCCGACTATCCCCACACCGATAGCAAGTTCCCGTACTCCGTCAAGACCGTGCGCGAGCGCGACGACGTCTCCGAGGCGCTGCTCCCCAAGCTGCTGTCAGGCAATGCCGCCCGTTACTACGGGCTCGACGGCGACGCCGCATGACGCGCTGAGAGACACGGTGGACGTCCGCCCGCTCTCACCTGCCGTCGGCGCCGAGATCACCGGCATCGACCTCGCCGGCGAGATCGGCGACGCGGCGATGCAGGCGCTGACCGCCGCCTTCCACGAGCACTGCGTGCTCGTGTTCCGCGACCAGCATCTCGGTCCGGTCGGTCAGCACGCGTTCGCGGCCTGCTGGGGGACGCCGCTCGTCGTGCCGTACCTGCACGCCCATGCCGTGCCCGGATATCCCGATGTGCTCCGCGTGCCCAACATGGGCAAGGCGGCGACCCTCACAGAGAACTGGCATTTCGACTCTGCGTATTTCGAGGACCCGCCGCCGATCGCGATCCTCGCCGCCCAGGAGCTCCCGCCCGTCGGCGGCGACACGATGTGGGCGAACCAATACCTGGCGTATGAGGCGCTGACGCCGGCGATGCAGCAACTGCTGTCCGGTCTTCGGGCGGCGTTCACGGGCTCGATGCCCGACGACGAGGGCGTCCGGCGCGAAGTCGTGACCTACCACCCCGTCGTGCGCACGCATCCCGCAACCGGCGGCCGCTCCCTCGCCATCGGACGGATCGAATCGGTCCCGTACTTCGAGGGCATGACGCCGGAGGAG
This sequence comes from Ilumatobacter sp., assembly GCA_035641795.1. GTDB lineage: Bacteria > Actinomycetota > Acidimicrobiia > Acidimicrobiales > Ilumatobacteraceae > Ilumatobacter. Next base: position 325 of record DASQTR010000030.1, on the reverse strand, counting down.
AGTCGAGGGCTGTTGCTGTTCCTCTACCGGCACGCCTCCAGCCCTGAATTCGTGTACCGCCACCGCTGGTGCGACGGTGACGTGGTGATGTGGGACAACCGCTGCCTCCTGCACTACGCGGTCCACGACCACGGCGACGCGACGCGACTGATGCACCGGGTCACGGTCGTCGATCCATTCGACGCGCGCGCCGCACCATGAGCGCGGGGTCGGTCGCGCTGGTCGGCGCCACACTGATCGACGGCCGTGGCGGTCCGCCGATCGAGAACACTGTCGTCACGGTGCGCGGCGACCGGATCGAGTCCGTCGGCCGGCGTCATGAGAT
>DASQTR010000029.1:0-2018 GCA_035641795.1 Ilumatobacter sp. | reverse complement strand
GAAGCGATCCATGACCACCGACCGGGGACATCCGCGTTCACGGCTCAACAAGCCGATGCGACGACGATCCTGCTGAACGCGATCGCCGACGTCGCCCAGCAACGGCCCGACGGGTCACTCGTCATCGAGCCGAGCGAGCTCCGGGACTCGGTGCGGACCCTGGGCCTGCGGGACGGCTTGTCGGGATCCTTCACCTTCGACGCGAACGGCGACCGCATCCCATTCGACGGTGCGCCGCTACCTGCCGTGGTCGACGAAGCGCTCGCCACGCAGCATCTGGACGCGCTCGTCGATCTCGGCCTGGTCACGTGCCAGGTCCAGGGTGGCGAGCTCGTCAACCTGACCGGACCTGGGGCGCAGCCGATGACAGCGGTCGGCCCATGAGCCCATGAGAACCAACCGCCCATGAGACCGAGCTAGGCAAAGGGGGAGGATGGCACGGTCCTCCGTCCAAGGGACGTCGCTCACCGCCCGGATCGCGGGGTGGAGCGGCCGGCATCGCCGGAGAGTCGTCGGTGCCTGGGTGCTGATCCTGGTCGCCGCGGTGGCGGTCTCGTCGGCCGTCGCGGCGGACACCGACGTCGAAGTGGACTTCCCGGGCGAAGCCGGAGAGGCGGCGCAGCTCTTCGAGGAGCGCTTCGGGACCGACGAGGACTCCGCCCGAGAAGTCGTGGTCTTCTCCCATCCCGACTTGCACGTCGACCAGGCCCCCTATCAGGAAAAGGTCGAGGACCTCATGAGCGAGCTGCGGGCGCTTCGCAGCACGCAGGTCTCGAATGAGGGCGGAACCGTCGTGACCTCGAGCGAACGCGTCGTCGCGAGCACCCTGACGACATACGACGTGGGGCTACCCAGGGAGCAGTCACCCTTCGTCGCCACCAGGAGCTCGGGCGGCGATGTGTGCTTCGCGATCGTCACGCTGGTCGGGGACGAGGGCGAGGCCGAGCACACCGTCGACGCGGTCGTCGACACCGTGCATCGCGCGGGCGAGGCGGACGAGTTCGACATCAGCGTTGGCGGTGACGCTTCCATCGCGAGCGAATCGAGTCGGGTGGTCGAGGAGGACTTCGCTTTCGCGCTTCAGCTGAACCTACCGATAACGCTGCTTCTCCTGCTGCTGGCGTTCGGGGCGCTCGTGGCCGCGTTCATCCCGCTCGGGCTCGGGCTGATCGCGATCACGATCGCCCTGGCCGTGCTCGCGCTGGTCAGCCAGGCGTACGCGCTCGAGGAGCTCTACACCGAGATGGTGCTACTCCTGGGCCTGGCCACGGGCATCGACTACACGCTGTTCGTCATCACCCGCTACCGCTTGGAGCGGGCGGCCGGCCATCCGAAGGAGCGTGCCATCGTGCTGGCCAGCGGCACGTCCGGAAAGGCGGTCGTATTCGCCGGCATCACCGTGATCCTGGCCATCAGCGGCATGTTCCTGGTCGACAACGTGATCTTCTCCAGCATGGCGATCGCGGCCATAGTGGTCGTGACGATCGCCGTCATCATCTCCGTCACCCTCCTCCCGGCAATCCTGGCGATTCTGGGCGACAACGTGAATCGCTGGCGTCTCGGGTTCCTACGTCGTCGGCACACCGAATCCGGTGGCATCTGGGGGCGGGTGAGCGACTACGTGCTCGCCCGCCCGGTGGCCATCACGGTGGTGACGGTGGTGGTGCTGCTGGCGCTCGCCCTGCCCGTCACCACCTTCAACCTGGGGTTCAACGGTAACAAGGCGCTTCCCGACGCCGTCGACGCCAAGGAGGCCCTCACCGCGCTCGAGGCCAACTTCACGCTCGGCCTGACGTCACCGGCCATGGTGCTCATCGATCCTGGACGAGACCAGAACATCTTCGGGGCGGAGATCCAGGCCAACACCGACCAGTTTCTCGACCTGGTCGAGGAGGAGACGGCGTCGGCAACGAATGGCGACGCCCCCTACGGCTCGCCCGTCCAGACCGAGGTCAACGACAGCGGCAACACCGAGCTGATCCGCATACCCATCAACGCCGACACCGGAGACGACCAAG
>DASQTR010000028.1:0-9832 GCA_035641795.1 Ilumatobacter sp. | reverse complement strand
GCCGTCGCCGCACCGACCCGCCGACACAACCGCGGCATTCGGTTCCGTCACTGCTCGACCGCGCCGACTTCTGCGAGCCGTCGACGCCGTGGCTTGTCGCCGTGTTCGCGTCGGATACATGCCACACCTGCGCCGAGGTCGTCGCCAAGGCGGAGGTGATGCGCAGCGACGACGTCGCCGTCGACGTGGTGCCGTACCAAACTCGACGCGACATCCATCAGCGCTACTCGATCGACGCCGTGCCCTGTCTGGTGGTGGCCGACACGGCCGGCGCCGTGCGCGCCGGCTTCCTCGGTCCCGTCACCGCCACCGACCTGTGGGCGGCAGTCGCGGAAGCTCGCCAGCCCGGATCGATCGACCGACGCGGCGGATGCGACCGCCACCAGCACCCAATCGGTTAGCGCTTGGTCCAACGGGTCGATGGACCAAGCGCTAACTATTCCGGGATTCCGAGCACGTTGGCGTCGATCGACTCGGTCGAGCCGGCGTCGACCAGCGCCTGCTGGATCAACTCGGCCACGCGCGGGCCGTCGATCGTCTCGTGCTCGAGCAGCTGTTCGGCGATCAGGTCGAGGCCCCGGCGGTGCTTGGTCAACAGGTCGAACGCACGCTGCTCCTGGGAATGCAGGATGCGGCCGATCTCTGCGTCGAGCAGCTTGGCGGTCTCGTCGCTGTACTCACGACCGCCGGTCATGAGGTCCTCGCCGAGGAACACCTGCTGCTGACCGTGCCACGCCATTGGACCGATGGCGTCGCTCATGCCCCACTCGCGCACCATGCGGCGAGCGATGTTGGTGGCCTGCTCCAAATCGTTGGCGGCGCCCGAGTTGAGATGGCCGAAGACGATCTTCTCGGCGACGCGACCGCCCATCGCCTTGCAGATCGTGTCCTCGAAATACTCCTTGGAGTACGTGTGGCGCTCTTGCGGGAGGCTCCACGTCACGCCCAGGGCCATTCCCCGAGGGAGGATCGTCACCTTGTGGAGCGGATCGCCGTGCGGCAGCACCGTGGCGAGCAGCGCGTGCCCGCCCTCGTGGAAGGCGGTTGCCCGGCGCTCCTCGGCGTTGAGGATCAGTGACTCGCGCTGGGCGCCGAGCACCACGCGGTCGCGGGCGTTCTCGAAGTCCATTCGCTCGATCTGCTTCGAGCCTCGGCGCACGGCGATCAGCGCCGCCTCGTTGACAAGGTTCGCCAGATCGGCACCGGCCATGCCGGGCGTCGCCCGCGCCATCGTCTCGAGATCGACGTCGGGGCCCATCCGCTTGTCGCGGCTGTGCACGTCGAGGATCGCCAGACGCTCCTCGAATTCGGGGAGTGGGACCACGATCGTACGGTCGAAGCGTCCTGGCCTCAGCAGGGCAGGATCGAGAATGTCGGGTCGGTTGGTGGCCGCCATGATGACGATCCCCTCCGACGTCTCGAAACCGTCCATCTCGGACAGCATCTGGTTGAGGGTCTGCTCGCGCTCGTCGTGCCCGCCTCCGAGCCCGGCGCCGCGCTTACGCCCGATCGAGTCGATCTCGTCGATGAAGATGATCGCCCGGCCCATCCGGCGCGCCTGCTGGAAGAGGTCGCGCACGCGGCTGGCGCCGACGCCGACGAACATCTCCATGAAGTCGGAGCCCGTGACCGAGAGGAACCCGACGCCCGCCTCGCCGGCCACGGCCCGCGCGAACAATGTCTTGCCGGTACCCGGCGGACCGACCAGCAGAATGCCCTTCGGCACGCGCGCACCGATCTCCTTGAAGCGCTCCGGCATGCGGAGGAAGTCGACGACCTCGGTGATCTCCTGCTTCACGCCCTCGTAGCCGGCGATGTCGGAGAACGTGGTCGATGGTTTGTCGGTGGAGTAGGCCTTGGCGCGGCTGCGCCCGATCGACATCACATTGCCCATCTGGCCCTGGGCGCGGCGCTGCATCCACACGAAGAAGCCGATGATGAGGAGCACCGGGAGCAGCACGCTCAGCAGCCCGAGCAACCAGTTGGAGTCGGGCGGGTCGAAGGCAAGCTCGACGCCCTTCTCGTTGAGGAGCACCTCGTCGGCCTCTGACAGTCCGCGGTCGCCGCCTCCGTGGGTGACGAACTCCGTGCCGTCCTCCAACTCGCCGGTGATCTTGCCGCTGCCGGTTTCGACCGTGACCGACTCGACCTCGCCGGCGTTGACGAGGGCGATGAAGTCGGAATAGGTCATCTCGTCGCCGTCGCCGCCCTTCATCAGCGCCGGCACGAAGAACACGGCGATGAAGGCTCCGGCGATCACCCACGGCAGCCAGCGGCGGAGCGCGCCACCGGCGCCGGGACGGCCGCCGCCGTTCTCGTTGAAGTTCGGGCTGCGATCGCCGTCGGGCTTGCTCGAGCGACGCTCGGACGAGTGATCGGGCTGCGGCCCGTGCTGCCGGCCGCGACCCGGCGGGGGCGGCGGTGGAGGCGGAGGCAGCTTGTCCATGCGGACAGGATACGGCCCGGGGCACGGGATGCCCGGTCGTTCACGAAACAGCCACGGCGCAGTCGACAGCGAGCACGGCAGCGGACCATCCGGACCGACCCTCCACGTCGACCATCCACGCCGACCGTCCACGCTGACCATCCACGCCGACCATCCACGCCGACCGTGCGACCGCCCCGTACGTTGTCGGCGTGGCGAGGCAGTGCTCACGGACGGACTGCAGCGAGGCGGCGACGGTCACGTTGACGTATCAATACGCCGTGGCGCAGGTGTGGCTCGACGGGCTCGCCGCCGAGCGCGACCCGCACGCTTACGACCTTTGCCGACGCCACGCCGACCGGCTCACCGCACCGCAGGGTTGGCACGTCCGCGACCGCCGCGCGACGGCTCACGCACCGCACGGCGCCGCTCGCGCGGCGTACGTTGCCTGAGCGAGAGCCGTTGGGCGCGCCGGTACCCTGACCCGGTGGTCGACGTCGCAACGAGGGGCTCTCCGTCGCGCGCCTCCACCATCCGGATCGGCCCCGCGATCGCCACGTGGGCTGTCGGCTGGGGAGTCGGGATGGTGCTCGTCGCCACCAGCGTGCTCGCCGCGTTCGGCGTCGACGGTGACGACTACACCGTCGCCGAGCTCGCAGCCGCGACCGGCGCGGCGTGGCTGATGATGGTCGCCGCGCTGGCCTTCACGAGCAATCGCTACGGCACGGGCCGACCGGGCGACGACTTCGTCGAGCACTACGGCCTGCGATTCCGCCCCATCGACATCGTCGGCGTGCCGGTCGGCGTGCTCGGCCAACTGGCGATCGTGCCGCTCGTGTACCTGCCGCTGCGCGAGCTATGGCCAGACACGTTTTCGGAGTCCGAGCTCGAGGAGCGCGCTCGCGAGCTGGTGGACAAAGCGAGCGGGTGGACCGTCGTGCTGCTGGTCGTCGTCGTCGTGCTCGGGGCGCCGCTCGTCGAGGAGCTCGTGTACCGCGGTCTGCTGCAGCGCTCGATGTCGGCGGCGTTGGGCGTCGTGCCGGGCCTCGTGGTGATGTCGATCTGGTTCGCGCTGATGCACCCGACGCCCATCGAGTGGCCGGGGCTCGCGGTCGCGGGCGCCCTGTTCGGTGCCGGTCTCGCGCTGACCGGCCGCATCGGACCCTCGATCCTCACGCACGCCGCCTTCAACGCCACGGGGTTGATCCTTGCTTTCCGGTGACGGCCCGCCGGCCGGGGCAACTGACAAACTGAACGTTCGAGAAATCCTCCCACGACCATGACCGATCGCCTCGACCGACCCAACCTCGACACAGACCGCGCCGACGCAGACCACGCCGACACAGACCACGCGGACACCGACCACGCCGACACAGAGCATCTCGACACACACCAGGACGAGATCACGGAGGCCCCGCCCGGCGAGCGGTCGCCGGAGCGAGTCGAGCTCGACGAGGACACGACGGCCGTCCCGACGCCGCTGCCGCCCGCGCGGGGACCGTCGTGGGGGGAACGGGCGTGGACCCGGATCGTCCGGCGGCCGACGGAGTGGGCGCAGCGACCATGGCCGGCCGACCGCGTCGTGCGTTACGCGGTCACCGTGTTCTCGCTCGTCATCACGACGGTGATCATGTTCAACGTCGTCCACCTCAGCCCGTTTCCGGGCAAGGACCTCGTGTTCGACGACACGACTCCCACCGGCGGCGACTTCGGCGCCCACGTGTGGGGGCCTGCATATCTGCGCGACCACCTGCTGCCATCATTCAGGCTCAACGGCTGGACGATGGACTGGTACGCGGGGATGCCCGCGTACCGCTTCTACATGGTGCTGCCGGCGCTGGCGATCGTGCTGATCAACGTCGTGCTGCCCTACGGCGTGGCGATGAAGCTCATCAGCATCCTGGGCTTGATCACGCTGCCGGCATCGTGCTGGGCGTTCGGTCGGCTCGCCAGGTTCCGGTGGCCGATGCCCGAGCTGTTCGCCTTCGCCGGTTTGGCGTTCGCGCTCGACGAGAGCTTCAGCATCTACGGCGGCAACCTCAAGTCGACGATGGCAGGCGAGTTCTCGTTCTCGATCGCGCTCTCGCTGGCGATGCTCGGGCTGGGGCTGTTGGCGGCCGGGTTGCGCACAGGCAAGTACCGCGTCTGGGCGTCGGTGCTGATCGCCGCCGCCTGCGTGTCGCACGGCATCGTGCTGTTGTTCGTGGCGGGAGCGGCGCTCGTGTTCTGCGTCGTGTGGCTCGATCGCACACGGCTGATCTACGCCGCCACGGTCGGGATCACCTCGGTCCTGTTGACGTTCTGGTGGACGGGGCCGTTCCTGCTCAACCACGCGCTCATGACCGACATGAAGTATGGGCGCGAGCCGCACGGCGGAAGTTTCGACTCGTGGTCGGACATGTATTTCCCGCTGACCGCGCCGCTCGACACGCTGATCACGACACTGGCGATCATCGGGTTCATCGCCTGCGTGGTGCGGCGCCATCTCAACGGAGTGGCGCTCGGCATCACGGGCATCCTGCTCGTCGCCGCGGTCTACTTCGCGCAGGACAGCTTGCCGGTGATCGGCTTGCTGTGGAACCCGCGTCTGCTGCCGTTCCTGTATCTCGTGCGCTACCTGCTCATGATGGTCGGCGCCGTCGAGCTGCTCGGGCTGGCGTGGAACCTGATCCGCGACCGATCGGCGCGCGGACTGCCCAACGCCTGGGAGGGCGCGACGTTCGCCGGCGTGTCTGCCCTCGCGGTGCTGATCGTGCTCGGCTGGATGTACCAGGTGCTGCCAGGCGGCAAGCTCGAGGCGCAAGGCGCCGACGGCAAGGCCGTCTACACCTGGGGGCCGTTCACCGCCACCGACACCAACTCCAAAGCGATCGCCAACGGGTGGTCGCGGTACAACTTCATGGGGTACGAGGGTCGCGGGGCCTACTACACGGAGTACTACGACGTGGTGCAGACGATGAAGCGGATCGGTGACGATCCGTCGCTCGGCTGCGGTCGCGCGTCGTGGGAGAACAGCAGCGAGAACGGCAACTACGGCACGACGATGGCGCTGATGCTGTTGCCGTTCTGGACCGACGGCTGCATCGGCTCGATGGAGGGCCTGTTCTTCGAGGCGTCGGGCACCACGCCGTATCACTTCCTGACGACGGCGGCGATGTCGAAGCAGTCGTCGAATCCCGTGCGGGCGTTGCGCTACGTCGACAACGACGCCGAGGTCGGTGTGCGCCACCTCCGCGACCTCGGGGTCAAGTACGTGATGGTGCGCACCACGGAGGCCAAGGCGGAAGCCGCTTCCAGTCCCGACCTGTCGTTCATCGCCACGTCGTACCCGTGGGACATCTACCAAGTGCAGAGCGCTGACCTCGTCATGCCGCTCGACGTCCAACCCGTCGTCGTCAACGGGCGGTCGGGCGATCAACGCGAGCGCAACCTCGAGCTCGGCACGAGCTGGTTCCAGAACCCTGACGACTGGGCGGCGATGCCGGCCGACGGCGGCCCCGACGACTGGCAACGGATCGACGTCGTCGTCGATGAGAGCCGCCGTCAACTGAACGACGAGGGCGAGAAGACGCGCGTCGACATCGTGGTGCCGGAACAGCCCATCGATCGCGTCGCGCTGCCGCCCGCCGAGGTCTCGAACGTCGAGATCAACGAGCAATCACTGTCGTTCGACGTCGACCGCACCGGCGTTCCAGTGCTCGTAAGAGTCAGCTACTTCCCGAACTGGGACGCGAAGGGCGCCGAGGGGCCGTATCGCATCGGACCCAACATGATGGTCGTCGTACCGACGTCGAACCACGTGGAGATGACGTTCGGGCGCTCGGCGACCGACTACATCACGATCCTGCTGTCGCTGGTCGGCATCGGACTCTGCTTCCTGTGGCGCCGCCAGGGCGACGTCGTACACGCCTCGGAGGAGCCCGCAGCGTGGTGGTGGCGCGGTGATGTGCCGGGCGAGCGTCGCTCGCTTGCCGGCGCCCACGCGCGCTACGAGGACGGTGCAGAAGTTCCTGCTCTCGACGATGATCTCGACCACGGATCTCTCGACGACCGTGATCTGGACGACCGTGATCTCGACGACCGTGATCTCGACTATCGCGGCCACAACGTTTTCGATGAAGACATCGACAACGATGTCGACGGTGAACTCGATGACGAAGTGGCCGCGCGCGACGGCACCGCCGGCGAGCTTCCGTTCCAGCGCCCTCTTCCGTCCGGCGATACGTCGGAACCGACCGACAGCGACCGCTAGCCTCGGCCCCCGCTTATGTCAGTTCTGGATGAAATCGTCAAGGCGTACGACATCCGGGGGACGGTGCCCGATCAGCTCAACGGCCAGATCGCGCATGCTCTCGGAGTCGCCTTCGCCGCATTCTGTGATGCCGATCGGGTGCTCGTCGCACGCGACATGCGCCGGTCGGGCGAGGAGCTCGCCGACGAGTTCTCGCGGGGCGTGATGGAGCAAGGCCTCGATGTCGTCGACCTCGGATTGGCGTCGACCGACATGCTGTACTACGCCGCCGGCGCGCTCGACGCCCCTGGCGCGATGTTCACCGCGTCGCACAACCCGGCGCAGTACAACGGGCTCAAGCTGTGCCTGTCGGGCGCCCGTCCGGTGGGCATCGAGAGCGGTCTCGGCGAGGTCAAGCGCGTCGCCGAATCCGTGCTCGATGGCTCAGGTCCCCCTCACGCCGCCAAGGCGGGGTCGCGGACATCCCGGACCATCATCGACGACTACGTCGCGCACGTCCTGTCGTTCGCCGACGTGGCGTCGATCCGGCCGCTGCGTGTCGTCGCCGACACCGCCAACGGAATGGGCGGGCTGGTCGTCCCTGCCGTCTTCGATCGTCTGCCGATGATCGAGCTCGAGGTGATGTACGGCGAACTTGACGGCACGTTCCCCAATCACCCGGCCGACCCCCTGCAACCCGCCAATCAGCGCGATTTGCGCGCCCGTGTCGTGTCCGGGTCGTTCGATCTGGGTCTGGCCTTCGACGGTGACGCCGACCGCGTGTTCGTCGTCGACGAGACCGGCAACGGGTTGAGTGGCTCGACCACGACGGCGCTGCTAGCGGCCGCGATCCTGCGCGCCCATCCGGGCGCGACGATCCTCCACAACCTGATCTGCTCGCGTGCCGTCCCGGAGACCATCCGCGAGCACGGTGGCGTACCGATCCGCACGAAGGTCGGGCACTCCTACATCAAGCAGGTGATGGCAGAGACCGGCGCCGTGTTCGGCGGTGAGCACTCGGCGCATTACTACTTCGCCCGCAACTACCGCGCCGACAGCGGCCTGATCGCCTCAATGGTGTTGATCGACGAGCTCAGCCGGACGGGCCAGAACCTGTCGGTGCTGCGCAAGCCGTTCGAGCGCTATGCCGCGAGCGGCGAGATCAACACACACGTCGACGATCCGGCGGCGGTGATCGAGCGTGTCAGCTCCGCCTTCGCCAGCGCCGACCAGGACCGCATCGACGGGCTGACCGTCGACATGGGGAGCTGGTGGTTCAATCTGCGCCCGTCGAACACCGAGCCGCTGCTGCGGTTGAACCTCGAGGCCGCCACCCGCGACGAATGTGACGCCCACGTGGCGGACGTGCTTGCATTGATCACCGGCGCCTGAGCGGCGCAATGTCGTCACGCCCCTGAAGGAGCACGCCATGACCCTCGACAGCGCCCTGCTGGCGATCCTCGCCTGCCCCGAGGACAAACGCCCGCTGTATTACATCGAATCCGAATCCGTGCTGTACAACCCCCGGTTGAAGCGCACGTACGAGATCCGCGACGGCATCCCCGTGATGCTCGTCGAGGAGGCGACGACGCTCACCGAAGCCGAGAACGACCGGCTCTGGGCACTCGTAAAAGAACTCAAGATCTCGCCCACGTTTGCCGAAAGAGACTCGTGATTTCTCCCGCGCGGGACAGGACATGACGAATGCGTTACGATCGGCGCCCGTGAGAGGTTCCCGACGCGTTCTCCGGGTCGTTGCGCGCACTGCCACGGCCACTGCCCTTGTCATCTCCGCAACGGTGGTCGGCTTCTCGTTCTCGTCGGACGAGGGCGGGCGAACCGTCGCAGCGCTCGAGAACGCGACGATCGGCGCCGGCGGCGAGTACCACGCCCTGACGCCTGCCCGCGTGCTCGACACCCGCGACCCCAACCTCGATGTCGCCCCCGGTGGTCGCAAGCCCACCGCGACGGTGGGCGCCGACGCCACGTTCGACGTCCCGATCGTCGGGCGCGGTGGCCTGCCCCAATTCGTCGACAGCAACGGTGACTGCGCGGATGACAACGTGCTGGCGGTGGCGGTCAACGTCACGGTCGTCGGTCCCAGCGGCGACGGCTGGATGCAGGCGTTCGGCAAGGGCGCCAATGCCGGCACGAGTTCACTGATCAACTTCAAGCCGAACGAGGTCGTCCCGAACACGGCGCTGCTGCGTCCGGGTTGCGGCGGCCAGCTCACCCTTCGCCTCTACACCGGCGCCGTCGCGGCTTCGGCCGACGTCGTTATCGACGTGTTCGGATGGATCTCGTCCAGCTCGTATTCACAGCGTGGTGCTCGACTCCAGCCGGCCGGCCCCGGACGCATCTTCGACTCCCGCGAAGCGCCCTTCGGCGCGGCGCCGTTCACCGGCGGCCAACAGCGGTTCGTGCCGATCCGCGGGGCGGCATCGGTCACGCCCCCGATCGCGAACATCGTGCCCGACAGCGGAAACGCCGTGGGCGTGCTGGTGAACGTCACCGCCGTCGACAACCTGCCCGGCAGCCAGCCGACGTACATCTCGCTGCTCCCGTCGCCGCTCGCCGAGGGTCAGTTGCCGACTACGAGCAACTTGAACCTGCGCGTCGGCCAGATCCGCTCGAATCTGGCGATCGTGCCGATCTCCGCGGACGGCGGCATCTGGGTCTACAACCACGCCGGCGATGCCCATGTGGTCCTCGACGTGATGGGGTACTTCGTCGCCAACCAGGACGTCAACACCACACGTGGCCGAGTGATCCCGCTCGTGTCGCCGTTCCGCGCCTTCGACACGCGCGAGGCGGCGTTCGCCGACCAGCCGCTGCCGCCGGCCAATGCCGAGGACTGGAGCTTCAGGGACTTCGCCAACGACGTGAAAGTCGCCGGGTCGCCGGTGGGACCACAGCTCGGGCTGATCGGCAACCTCACCGCAGCCGCGCTGGGCCGTCAGTACGAATGGGCGGCGGCGGCGTCGTACGTGACCGCATATCCCACGCCGTCGGGCGGTGGCGCGCAGACACCACCGTTCGTCTCGAACCTCGGCATCGCCGAGGGCGAGATCGTCCCCAACCTGGTGATGCTCGCCTACGGCTCGGACGGCACCGATCCGAATCAGGTCCGGTTCTACAACCGCGCCGGCTACCTCGACTATCTGCTCGACGTCACC
>DASQTR010000027.1:0-2610 GCA_035641795.1 Ilumatobacter sp. | reverse complement strand
AGGTCTATGCGCGGATCGACAGCACTTGCAGCGCGCGTCCCACCGGCCCTTCGTCGTCGAACAGCAGCGAGTCGCTCATGCCGATGGCGCTCGGCTCCCAACGCGAAACGGAATCCATGCCGAGCCACTCACCGACCGGCGGGCGGTGAAGCAGGATCGTGAGATCCGTGTTGACGAACGTCAGCGGGATCGGGTCGGCGTTGCGCGAGATGGCGTTGCCGCAGTCGGCGAGCGGACAGATCCGCTGGAAAGGCGACGGCGCCTCGTCCGCCAGGAGCGGAACCGTACGCATCCATGCCTGCGTCGGTCCGGGATTCGGACCGTGACCCGGCGGGTAGCGCATCTCGACCGCGCCGGAGAACATCGCAAGACCGTGACCACCGGCGGCGATCGGGAACCGACCGGGCTCTGACTCGGAGAGGCTCGGCGTCGACAACGGGGTGTTCGGGAGCTCTTCTTGATCCGTCGCCGCGAGGTGCATCCCGCGCGCCGAGACGACCGGCCTGCCGTCGACGTCGACGATCGTCATCTCGGTCGTGCTGACCGTGCGCCCCTTGCGCGTCACCGCCGCGTCGATGCGGAATCCGGCGTACGGGATCGGTCGTGTCAGATCGACGGTCAACCGCACGAGTTGCTGGTCGGGCACAAGCAGCTCCGACGCCCGGGCCAGCAGCCCCGTCGGTGGACCGGCGTGGCAGGCGTTCGGGTCCCAGGGGCCGCGGGCGTACTCCGTCGGACGGAACCACTCACCCTCGATCGTGAAAAAGGCGTCGGGCATTCGTCGCCGACGCTACGAGACAGGCCGCAGCGCGGGCGAGGCCGGTTCCAGCCACAACGACACTTTGACTCGTGGATCGGACCAGAGGATCCTGCCGCCCGCCGCCTTGAGGATCTTGTCGTTGGTCGGGGCGAACACGTAGGGGCCGACGCCGTCGTCGAGGCCGCGGTCGCGCTCGAACGGATGATGCGGCAGCGCGAACTGGTAGAGCTGGGCGCGCCGGCGTTGGTCGTCCCAGCTGACGTTGGGCTTGTCCGCCTCGCGGACGAACCGGAAACCGATCGTGGCGTCGTGCGGAATGATGTCGTCGATCGCCGCGACCTCGGTCGCCGGCTGCCACGAGTTGAGCCGCAGTGACATCGCGTCACGGGTGCGCACGCCGCCGAGCACGAGGAAGACGAGCGCGACCAGGGCCAGCGCGACGCCGCGTCGGGAGGCGACCGCGGCGGCGACAAGGATCAGGAGCACCACCAGCGAGACGACTGCCACGCGGGTGATGTCGATCGACGATGCCGAGCCGATGATCGGCGCCAGCCCGGCGACCATCGGTCGCACACCGACGCTGTCGGCGAGCGCAGCGCCGGCGACGTAGTGGATGCCGACGCTGGCGACGACGATCGCGACCGCGAGGCCGGTCAGGGTTGCCGCCGCCGATCGCCGATAGGGCGTCCGCCGCAGGTTCACCAGCCAGGCGATGGCGATGATCAGAACCGGCCAGAGAACGGCGTCGTTGTAGCGACCGTAGATCCGATGGTCGGTGCGCGTGCGGTGCGACATGAAGACTATCGACAGGAGGATCAGCGGTGCGGTGACGAGCAGCACCAGGCGGGCGTCGCGAACGACATTGCCCGGTACTGAGCCACCACGCTTGCGCAACGACCGCACGATCAGCACACCCGTGCCCAACGCCGTCAATCCGAACGTGGCGACCAGCTGGTACCACGTCTGGCCCAGCGCAGACCGCAGGTTGGCCTCCAGATCCGGGAGCCGCTTCAACACGGTGCTCACCGTGTTGCTCGAGGCCGGATCGTCCCACACGGCCGTGAAGACCATCGACGCGAACGCGAACGAGGCGTACGTGAGGACCAGGGTCGCGCCGGCAAGCGCCGCCAGCAGTGTCCACGCGCGGGCGAGCACGCACTTGACGAGCGCCAGTGCGGCGACCGCCGCCAGAAGCGGCAGCAGCCTGCTGTGGCTGGTGAAGCCCAGCGCGGCCATGCCGATCGTCGCCACGCCGAGTCCGAAGCGCGGCCGGTCGTAGAACTTCAGGAGCAGCGCCAGCGAGGCGAGGAACGTCACCGTGACGACCGCTTCCGCCCAGACATAAGCGGTCGCCGACAGCGATGGGGCGGCGACCGCGATCGCGCCCGCGGCCAGCACGCAGCCGGTCGGTGTGAGCGTGGTCAGGCGCGCCGCCAGCCGGGCCAGCTGGGCAGCGGCGATGCCCCCCAGCGCAGCTCCGATCAGCAGGCCGCCGTGCACGATCGTCCCTGTGTCGTCGGTGAACCAGAACAGCGGCGCCATCAGCACCGACACGCCGGGACGCCACGTGCTGTGGTCGAACATGTTCCAACGCAGGCCGCCGGACAACCACCGCGCCATCGCCAGATACGCCGGCTCGTCCGGCGCCATGTGGAACATCACGCGCGGGTGCGAGAACCAGTAGCGCGCTGCGGCGACCGTGAGACCGAGCGCCCACAGCGACAGCGCACCCGGCACGGCGCCGGAGTCGTCCGGCTGGCGATCGACTACAGCCGCTGGAACGAACGCTGGTTCCGCCTGCTCGGTCTCGGCCCACGGTTCTCGGTCGTGATCGACGAGGACGACGTCCT
>DASQTR010000026.1:0-13822 GCA_035641795.1 Ilumatobacter sp. | reverse complement strand
TGGCTGATCGGCGTTGCCGCCGTGATCGGTGAGGGTGTGACCGTCGGCGAGATCGCCGCCGTGTCGGGCGTACCTATCGCGGCCGTCGTCGATGCGTTGCGCGCCGGGAGCGAGCGGTCCTTGGTCCGCGTCGAGCGCGACACGGTGTGCTTCGAGCACGACCTCATTCGCGACGCCGCGCTGGAACCCGTGGGTGAGGCGGATCGACTCGCCATTCACGCGGCGATGGCCGATTTCCTGGACGGTGACGATCGGGTCGAGCAGCTGACGTGTCGGGCTCACCATGCGTTGGTCGCCGCTTCACTGTCTCCGGAGCGGGCCGCGGTCGCAGTCGTGGCCGCCACCGCTGCCGCACGGGCGATGCGCCGCGGGTTCGCATACGAGCGTGCCGCATCCCTTTTCGCCGATGCGGTCGCGGTGAGCGAGCGGCTGCCGCAGCGCGAGTCGTGGGCCTCGCTGCGGGTGGAGCACGCCGAGGCCGTGCTGGCCTGTGGGCGCCTGGCCGAGTCTCGACGCCTGTTCCGCCACGCCGTCGACGTCGCCGAGGACCACGGCGACATCGTCACCCTGGCGCGGGCGGCTGCTGGTCTCGGTGGTGTGTGGCTCAACGAGCACCGCGACCCGATCGAACACCAGCGCATGCTTGCCAGCCAGCGCCGGGCGCTGGCCGCGCTCGACGACGAGCATCTCGCGCTGCGACGGCGACTCGAGATGCGGCTGGCGGCGGAGGCTGTCTACGACGGCGAGCCCGCCGACGGCGTCCGCGGAGCGCTCGCACGCGCCCGCGAGTGCGGGGATGCGTCCGTGTTGGCAGAAGCGCTGTCGCTCGCGCACCACGCGCTGATGGCTCCGGGCTCGGGTGAGGAACTGTTGCCGATGGCCGAAGAGCTGATCGCGGTCGCCTCGGCATCGGGCGAGGGGATGCTCGCCGTGATGGGACTCATGTGGCGCACGGTCGACCTCTACCAGCTGAACCGGCCGGGTGCCGAACGATCGCTGGGGGAGTTGCGTCAACGCGTCGAGGCGCTCGGCTGCCTGAGCATCGCTTACGTCGTCGCGTTGATAGACGTCATGCGCATGACGCGCGACGGCAGGCTCGAGGAGGCGGAGGACGCTGCGCGGGTGGCCTTCGACCTGGGGACAGCGGTTGGGGACGCCGACGCCACCGGCTATTACGCCGCGCACGTGATGCGGATCCGATCCGTGCAAGGCCGCGAGGCCGAGCTGCTCGATCTGGTGCAAGGCGTGGCCGACTCGCCGGTGATGATGGCGCGGGAGCGGGCGCTGCGCGCAGCGGTGGCGGGCATCGCCGCACGGGCCGGCGATGCCGAGCGGGCGCGGTCGATCCTCGGCGGGATGAGGGTCGGCGACATCGTGCCCTCGAGCACGTCGTTGGTCGCGCTCGCATCGCTCGCCGACGTCGCCGTCGCGCTCGACGACGCCGAGCTGGCGCGTGATGTGTACTCGGCGCTCGAGCCATACAGGTCGTTGCCGCTCGTCCCCTCGTTGGCGGTCACATGTCTCGGGTCGGTCGAGCGACCGCTGGCGCTGGCGGCGTCGGTGTTCGGTGACGCTCCGCTCGCGCTCGAGCATTTCGAACGAGCGCTGATTGCCGACGAGCAGATCGGCAACCGGCCCGTAGCCGCGATCGCGAGAGCCGAGCTGGCACGCGCGCTCGCCGGTCAGGGCGGTCCCCGCGGTCGCGTCGAGGCGCTGCTACGACACGCGATCGCGGAGGCTGAGGCGATGGGTCTCACCGGCCGGCGCGACGTTTGGCTGGCGTGGTTGGCCGAGCTCGGTGCACCGCAGGATGAGCGCGTGCGGTGCACCGTGCATCGAGTGGGCAACCGGTGGGTCGTTGCCGCCGGTGATCAACGCGTCGACGTCGCCAATCTGGTCGGGATGCAGTACGTCAAGGCGCTCGTCGACCGTCCCGGCGAAGACGTTTTGGCGAGTGAGCTGGCCGGGTCGAGCGTGGTGGACGGCGCTCGTCACGAGATCGTCGACCGCCAAACGCTCGAGCGCTACCGGCGGCGCGTCCGCGAGCTCGATGCCGAGATCGCCGAGGCCGACGACGATGCCGATCTCGGCCGCGCCGAGGGGCTGCGTCTCGAGCGCGAGCAGCTGCGCGACGAGCTGGGCCGCGTGCTCGGCCTGGGCGGATCGCAGCGCACCTTCACGGACGCCTCGGAGCGGGCCCGCACGGCGGTCCACAAGGCGGTCAAGCGCGCGATCGATGCGATCGGCGAGATCGAACCCAAGCTCGCCGACCACCTCCGCGACTCGATCGTCACCGGCCGAGTGTGTCGCTACCAGCCTTGAGCAGCGACTGGTAGATCGCCATCGTCTTCCTCGCGGCGGTGTCCCAGCCGAACTCGTCGACCGCTCGCCTACGCCCTGCAACGCCCATCGCGTTCGCCCGCTCGGGATCGCGGATGAGCTCGTTGACGGCGGATGCCAGGTCGGCTTCGAATGTGTCGGGGTCGTCGGCCTGGTAGTGCACGAGCAACCCCGTCGCTCCGTCGTCGACCACCTCCGGGATGCCGCCCACGTCGCTGGCGACGACCGCCGTCTCGCAGGCCATTGCCTCGAGGTTCACGATCCCGAGCGGCTCGTAAACCGACGGGCATACGAACACGGTGCCGTGGGTGAGCACCTGGCGGACCTCCTCGCGCGGCAACATCTCGGAGACCAGGAACACCGCGTCGCGGTTGGCCCGCAACGTTGCCACGGCGACGTCGGTCTCCGCCTCCAGCTCCGGGGTGTCGGCGGCGCCGGCCAGCAGCACGAGTTGCGCCGAGGGGTCGAACTGGAGTGCCGCCCGCAGCAGGTGAGGCACGCCCTTCTGGCGGGTGATGCGGCCGACGAACACCACCGACGGCCGGTCGCGGTCGACGCCGAGCCGATCTAGAACGTCGGTCGCCGGGTCTGGCCTGTAGAACTCGGTGTCGATCCCGTTGTGGACGACGTGCACCTTCGCCTCGTCGAGGTTCGGGTACGAATGCAGCACGTCGCGCCGCGAACCGTGGCTGACCGCGATCACGGCCTCCGCCGCTTCGTACGCGGTGCGCTCGGCCCACGACGACACGCGGTAACCGCCCCCGAGCTGCTCGGCCTTCCACGGTCGTTGCGGTTCCAGCGAGTGCGAAGTCACCACGTGCGGGATGTCGTACAACAACTTCGCCCAGTGCCCGCCCATGTTGGCGTACCACGTGTGCGAGTGGACGATGTCGCAGCCGGCTGCCATGTTCGCCATCGACAGGTCGGCCGCAAGCGTGCGCAGGGCTGCGTTGGCGCCTTCGAGCAACGGGTCGTGTTCGGAGTGGGCGATCGCGCCGGGCCGCGGTGCGCCCATGCAGTGGACGTCGACATCGGCGAGTTTGACGAGCTCGCGCACGAGGAAGTCGACGTGCACGCCGGCACCGCCGTAGACGTCGGGCGGATACTCGCGTGTGAGGATGCCGATGCGCACGACCGGCATCGTAGGCAGGCGCTGGATGCCGGCACGCTCGTTCGGCGTCGCCTCAAGGACCGCGTGTGATCACTTGAGGAACTTGCTCGTCGTGTTGTCGGCGAGCACCTTGCCGCCCGTCTGGCACGTCGGGCAGTAGTTCACCGTGTAACCCGAGTACTCGACGGCGCGCACGATGTCGCCGCACACGGGACACGGTTCTCCGGTGCGCCCGTGTACCGCGCCCGGTCGATCCTTGGAGGCGCTCATGTCGTCGCGGGTGCGCTCGTAGGCGAGGCCCTCGTCCACGCACTCGCGGATGGCGCTGACGACCTTGGTCGCGCCCTCGATGCCGAGCTTGCCTGTCATCGAGAACGGGCTGAGCCGCGCCGTGTGGCAGATCTCGTTCGCCAGCCTGCGACCGAGCCCGGCGACCGCGTGCTGATCGCGCAGGAAGCCGTGCAGACGCTGGTTGCGCGCCTGGAACAGTCGCAGCATCTCCTCGGGCGTGACGTGGTCGGCCTCGGTGCCGAGCTCGCTCAGCGGCGGAGAGTCGAGTGCCTCACCCGCGGCGTAGACCCACACGCCCGCGCGCCGCTCGGTGCCGGCCTCGGTGAGCAGCAGCGCCGGACCCTCGTCGAACACGAAACGCGCCTGCCCGCCCCGCGGTTTGGCCGACTGCTTGGGGTCGACCAGCAGCCGCCCGCCCTGCATCAGATGGACCGCGAACTGCACCGACTCGAAGTCGAGCAGGATGAACTTGCCGCGGCGGCCGACGCCGGTGACCGCCTGACCGTAGGCGGCGTCGGGCGATGGCGCCGCTGTCTTCAACGCCGTGAACGTGAGCGGTTGGAAGCGCTTCAGTACGCGACCGGTGTAGTCGGCGGCTAGACGCTCGGCGTGAGCTTGGACCTCGGGAAGCTCGGGCATCGCGACGAACGCGCTCGGTCACTCGTACTGCGTGCGCTCGCGCACCGCAGCGAAGACGCCGTCGAGGGCGGCGAACACCGGTTGCGAGTCGATCAGCAGCTGCTGGTCTCCGAAGAAGCGGATGCGCCCGGTGACGAACGCTTCCTGGGCATTGAGCTCACCGGTGGCGACGGCGACCGCGGTCGCCCAGTTCTGCTCCATGCGCACATGCTCGGGGTCGGCCGGCCCGGCGCCGAACGTCGCTTCGCCATCGCCCAACTGGAGGTGGTATGTCACGTCGCCCTCGGGTCCGTCGCTGACGACCTGCGTCGCGCCGATCGCGTGGTCGTGCGCCAACGCCGCCAACGGCTCGCTCTCGCCGACCTCGCGGCTGAGCTCACGCAGCCACGCCAAGCTGAGATAACGAACCGTGGACGCCTCGGGCACAGGCCTAGTGTGCCCGATCGTGGTCGTCGCGCCCACCGACGAGCTGCCGCACGGGCCGGTCGTCACCGACGAGTGGCTGTTCGTGGCGTGGTCGCCGGACGCCTCGGTCGGGGTCATCTCCGGTCACCGGGTCACGGGATCGCGCGCGTGGTACTGGTCGGCATTCGTGCAGGCGCGGGAGCCGCTGCTGCACCTCGCCGAATGGGACGTCAAGGTGCGCGCGGACCCGTTCATCGTCAAGGCGCCGGAGATGTGGGCCGAGCACCACTGCGTCTCGCCGCTCGAGCAGTGGTCGATCGGCAACGAGGCGTTCTTCGTGGCCCTCGACGAACCGGACGAGGCGCTCGGCCGCGGCTACGGCACGCCGACCCCGACGGCGATGGATCTCGAGTGGTACGCCACCGGCGACCCCGACGTGCTCGACGACGGATTTCGACAGTCGGGCACCGTGCACGGGCGGATCGACGTGATGGGTCGCCCCGCCACGGAGTTGACCGAGGTGCCGGCGATGCGTTGGCGCCGATGGCGCACGGCGGGCACGCTCGCGACCGTGACGCAGCCCCGCGTGATCGCGCACACCGGCATGCGTGCTCCATTCGCGTTTCCGGACGGTTCTGTGGCCGATTGGGTGCTCACCCCACAGGGGTGGCGGGCTCGCGGTCCGGCTGCTCGTTGAGTCTGTCTTCGTCGTCCGACTGCACCTGCGGCGCACCCGGCCGGCGTCGTAGCACGAACCACGCGATCACGGCCGCAAGCAGAGCCACGCCAAGGAACGGCGCCAGCACCGCGACGACATAGACGATGCCGAACGCGAGCTTCACGAACGCCTCCCAGCCAGACCGCAGCCCGTCGCCGAGCCCGTCCTCATCCGGCTCGCCGACGTCCGGTGCCGCGCTCGCGGGCGCGATCTCGACGGTCACCGTGGCGAGCTCGACGCGCTCGCTGAGGTTGCGTTGCTGTGCTTCGAGCTGCTCGAGCTCGGTTTGACGACGCGTCAGCTCGGATTCCAGCATCACCAGCTGGCTGAGGTCGGTCGCCTGATCCATGAAACCACGGACGTTGGCCACGCTGGTGCGGGCGTTGGCGATGCGCACGTCGAGGTCGACGAGCTGTTCGGTGACGTCCTGGGCGCTCTGGTTCAGGGACACCACCGTGCCGGTGTCGTCCAAGCCTTGGAGCAGGCGGTCGACCGCGTCCGGCGGCACGCGCACGACGAGTACGGCGTGCCCGCGGTCGATTGCCGGGTCCTCGTCGTTGCCTGACCCGTAGTCCACATCCGACGAGGCGATGCCGCCCCCGAGAGTGGCCGCATCGGCCGTGATCGCGGCCACCGAGCGGGCGATGTCGTCGCTCGTCATGAAGACGTGCAACTCAAGGATCACGTCGCGGCCGATCTCGCCGAAGTCGATGCCGGTCTGGGCGCCGGGTGGCTGGGTGTTCTGGGCGGCTCCCTCGGTGGCGATCATGTCGCCACCAGCATTCGTCGGCGCGCCGGCGGCGACGGTCCCGGCGGCCGCCTCCTCGCTCGCAGCGTCATCGTCGTTGCCCGCGCATGCCGTCAACGCCAACGTGATGATGATCGGGCCGGCGGTCGCCCACCGGCGTGAACTGAATTTGTTGTGTCTCCCCATGGGCGTTCGACGTCACCGAACCGGCTTTGGTTCCCGTGTCACACTCGATGTCCGATGCCCTACGAGCGCGACATCCTCGACGAGCTGGCCGGCGCTCGTCAGCCGCCGAGCTACCCCACGGTCGAGGCTTCGCCCGGGCTCGTCGTCGAGCACCGTGCGAGCGGCTTCGTCGGCGACGTTGTCGGTTGGGACCAGCAGGCGGTCCGGCTGCGCGATCGCCACTCGGTCGTGCGCAACTTCAGGTGGAAGCCGGGCGGGTTCCTCGTCGAGGGCCATCCCGTGACGTTGGTGCGACCCGCGGCGCTGGCCGAAACCTCACAGCACCGTCTGACCAACTCCGGTTCCATCGCCGCGGACGCGGCGCCGCAGGTCGCGCGAGCGAGCCGGATCTGGGTCGAAGGTCGCCACGACGCCGAGCTGGTCGAGCATGTCTGGGGCGACGACCTTCGCCAGCTCGGCATCGTGGTCGAACCGATGCACGGTGCCGACAACCTGGCGGCCGCGGTCGCGGCGTTTCGTCCGGGCCCGCAACGACGGCTCGCGGTGATTCTCGACCATCTCGTCGCCGGCTCGAAGGAGTCGCGCCTGGCGGCGGGCATCCACCATCCGGCGGTGCTGATCACCGGCCACCCGTTCGTCGATGTGTGGGCCGGCATCCGGCCGCGGGTGCTCGGCCTCGACCGCTGGCCCGACGTGCCGAAGGGCCGGCCGTGGAAGGCAGGGATGTGCGCGGCGCTCGCGGTCGAGCTCGACAGCTTCTGGCCCAAGCTGCGCAACCGCGTCGCGACGTATGCCGACCTCGAGCCCGAGCTGGTCGGCGCCGTCGAGCGGGCGATCGACTTCACGTCCGAATCGACGTGATCTCCGATCGCTTTCCGCGATGGGCCCGCGTTCTCGCAGATCAGACGGCATCCGCTCGTCGCAGATCGACTGCCGACGAGTAGTTTCCGAAGTATGGCGAAGACGATCACGCCGGAGCCCGCACAGCGGGAGCCGGTGACGGGCACAGCGGGCCGGCGAGATCGACGCCGCAAGCCGTTCCTGCTCGACGTCTACTCCACGGCGGTCGGCAAGAAGTACGTGATGGCGATCACCGGAATCATCGGCATCGGCTTCGTCGTCGCCCACATGCTCGGCAACCTCAAGGTCTACCTCGGGGTCGTCGACGGCGAGTACGACATCGATGTGTACGGAGAGTACCTGCGCGAGATCCTCGTGCCGATCCTGCCTCGAACGTGGTTCCTCTGGGGTATGCGGATCGTGCTCATCGCGGCGCTGCTCCTCCACCTCCATGCCGCGTACGGGCTGACCGTGATCAATCGCAAGGCGCGCCCGGTCAAGTACCAATCGGCACGCGACTACGAGATCGCCAACTTCGCCAGCCGCACGATGCGATGGACCGGCATCATCGTGTTGCTCTTCCTCGCGTTCCACCTCGCCGACTTCACGTGGGGCTGGTTCAACCCCGGATTCGAGCGCGGGGCGGTGTACCGAAATCTGGATGCCAGCCTGAGTCGCGTCCCGGTGGCGATCCTCTACATCGTCGCCAACATCGCGCTCGGCATTCACCTCTTCCACGGCACATGGAGCCTGTTCCAGTCGATGGGGTGGAACAACCCGCGCTTCAACAAGTGGCGGCGCCACCTTGCGACCGGTATCGCCACAGCGATCGTGGTGGGCAACGTCTCGTTCCCGATCATGACGCTGGCCGGCGTGATCGAGTACGACCCCTCCGCGGTCACCGTCACGGAGGGGGAGGGCGACTCGTGATCACGCTCGACTCCAAGGTGCCGGACGGCCCGCTGGCCGAGAAGTGGGACTCGTTCAAGGCGAATGAGAAGCTCGTCAACCCGGCGAACAAGCGCAAGTTCAAGATCATCGTCGTCGGCACCGGGCTTGCCGGCGCGTCGGCGGCTGCGACGCTCGCCGAGCTCGGCTACCAGGTCGACGCCTTCACGTTCCACGACTCGCCGCGGCGGGCGCACTCGATCGCCGCCCAGGGCGGCATCAACGCTGCCAAGAACTACAAAGGCGACGGCGACTCCGTCTTCCGGCTGTTCTACGACACGATCAAGGGCGGCGACTTCCGTTCACGCGAGGCCAACGTCTATCGCCTCGCCCAGGTGTCGCTCAACATCATCGACCAGATGGTCGCCCAAGGCGTGCCCTTCGCACGCGAGTACGGCGGGCTGCTCGACAACCGCAGCTTCGGCGGTGCCCAGGTCAGCCGTACGTTCTACGCCCGCGGCCAGACCGGCCAGCAGCTGTTGCTCGGGGCGTACCAGCAGTTCTCGCGACAGGTGGGGCTCGGCGGCGTGCGTCTGTTCAACCGGATGGAGCTCGTCGACATCGTCGTCGTCGACGGGCGCTGCGCCGGCATCGTGTGCCGCGACCTCGTCACCGGCGAGGTCTCGTCCCACGCCGCTCATGCCGTGGTGCTGTGCACCGGCGGGTACGGCAACGCCTTCTTTCTCTCCACCAACGCGATGCAGTGCAACACCACGGCGATCTGGCGCGCACATCGCAAGGGCGCGGCGTTCGCGAACGCGTGTTACACGCAGATCCACCCCACGTGCATCCCGCAGGCAGAGGACTTCCAGTCGAAGCTGACCTTGATGTCCGAGTCGCTGCGCAACGACGGCCGCGTGTGGGTTCCCAACGATCCCGACGACAAGCGCCCGCCCGACCAGATCCCCGAGTCAGATCGCGACCACTACCTCGAGCGGCTCTACCCGAGCTTCGGCAACCTGGCGCCGCGCGACATCGCGTCGCGCGCGGCCAAGCGCGCCGTAGACTCCGGACGCGGCGTCGGTCCGCTCAAGAACGGCGTGTATCTCGACTTCTCCGAGGCGATCGCACGACTGGGCGCCGACGTCGTCAAGGAGCGCTACGGCAACCTGTTCGACATGTACGAGCGGATCACCGGCGAGAACCCGTACGAGGTGCCGATGCGGATCTACCCGGCCTCGCACTACACGATGGGCGGCCTCTGGGTCGACTACGAGCTCATGACCACCATCCCGGGTTTGTATTGCGCGGGCGAGGCCAACTTCTCCGATCACGGCGCCAACCGGCTCGGCGCGTCGGCGCTGATGCAGGGGCTCGCCGACGGCTACTTCGTGCTGCCGTACACGATCAGCAACTTCCTTGCCGGCTGGCTCAACAAGCCGATCCCCGGTGCCGATCACGAGGCGTTCGCGCGGGCCGAGGCCTCCGCCGCCGATCGCTTCGGCAGCTACCTGGCGGTCGGCGGTACGCGCTCTCCTGACTACTTCCACCGCGAGCTGGGCCGCATCATCTGGGACTACTGCGGCATGGAGCGCACGAAGGAGGGACTCGAGAAGGCGCTCTCCGAGCTACCCGCGCTCTACGAGGAGTTCAAGACCGACCTGCGCGTGACGGGCGGCGGCGACAGCGTCAACCAGACGCTCGAGAAGGCGGGCCGCGTCGACGACTTCTTCCAGCTGGGGATGCTGATGTGCCGTGACGCGCTCGAGCGCCGTGAATCGTGCGGTGGGCACTTCCGCGCCGAGTACCAGGAGGAGGACGGCGAGGCCAAGCGCGACGACGAGGAGTTCGCCCACGTCGCGGCATGGGAGTGGACCGGCGATCCGATGGCGCCGACGCGGCACCAGGAAGAGCTCGAGTACGAGGTCGTCCACTTCCAGACGAGGAGCTACAAGTGACCCGCCGGCTCACGAACCTCACGCTTCGCGTGTGGCGCCAGGAGGGGCCGAACGACAACGGCCGGTTCGAGACGTACGCGGTCGACGAGATCAGCGACGAGGCTTCGTTCCTCGAGATGCTCGACCTCGTGAACGAGCGCCTGATCGCCGATGGCAAGGAAGCGATCGCGTTCGACCACGACTGCCGGGAGGGCATCTGCGGCACGTGCTCGTTGATGATCGACGGGCGCGCTCACGGCCCGCAGCGCGGCACGGCGACGTGCCAGCTGCACATGCGTAAGTTCAAGAGTGGCGCCACGATCACCATCGAGCCGTTTCGGGCGAGCGCCTTTCCGATCCTGCGCGATCTGATGTGCGACCGCTCGGCCTTCGACCGCATCGTGGAGTCCGGCGGTTTCATCACCGCCGACACCGGCGGTGCACCGGACGCCAACCTGATCCCCATCCCCAAGCCGGTCGCCGACGCGGCGATGGACGCCGCCGAGTGCATCGGATGCGGGGCATGCGTGGCCGCCTGCCCCAACGGCGCCGCCAACCTCTTCACCGGCGCCAAGGTTGCGCATCTGAACCTGCTGCCGCAGGGCCAGCCCGAGCGCTACAGCAGGGTCGAGTCGATGGTGGAGACGATGGACTCGTACTTCGGCTCGTGCACCAACCACGGCGAGTGCGAGGCCGCCTGCCCGAAGGAGATCTCGATCGACGTGATCGCCGTGATGCACGCCGATTACCTGAAGGCCAAGTTCAAGAATCGCCGGATGTTGAGTCGTACGTAGTCAGGCGTCATGCGACGGTTGCGTCGTCGTCGGCCTCACTCCGAGCCCGCCTTCCGGGGCAGCGCGCACTAGGTTCGCCGGTCAGGACAGGCACCTGGAACGCCGTCCAGATTGGAGGAAACACATGAACAGGACCGCTCGATTCGGTGCGGCCGGCATTGGCCTGGCCGCCGTGTGCGCCGCAGCCCTGATGATCCCGGCGATCGCCAACGGCAGCGCCCGCGACACGTTAGGCGCGACGCAGCCGGCCGCCGCCGCGGCCAAGCCCTACCTGGCGATGCTGTCGGGTGCGAACGAGGTTCCGGCTGGGTCCGGAGACCCGGACGGTGAAGGCGCCGCCGCGGTCACCATCGACCCGGGCAACAACGAAGTGTGCATCGACATGCGCGTCGCCAACCTAGACCCCGTCACGGCGGCCCACATCCACCTGGCTCCCGCCGGCAGCAACGGGGACGTGGTCGTCCCGCTAGGCATGTCATTCCCGAACCTGCCGACGCCGACCTCGGCGAACTGCGTTCTGGTGGATCCCGCGCGGATCGCGGACATGATCGCCAATCCGGCCAACTACTACGTCAACGTGCACACGACGGCGTTCCCGCTCGGCGCGATCCGGGGGCAGCTGGCGTTGAGCGCCAGCTCGTCGGGCATGGCGCGACTGCTCGACGAGCCGCTGCGCGCCTACGACTCGCGGCTCACCACTGATGGCAAGGTCACGGCGGGCACGACACGTGTGATCAGCGTCGGCACCGGAGTCGACGGCGCAGGCGTGAGGCACATCGCCGTGCCGCCCGGTGCGACCGGCGCGGTGCTCCGCGTCACCCTCGACCAGACCGAGGGCGCCGGATTCCTCACCGTCTACTCCAACGCACTGGCCAACCGGCCGGCGACGTCGAACGTCAACTGGTACGAGCCGGGCGCGATCGTCGGTGCCGATCCGACCGTAGCCGTTGATGCCCAGGCGATGATCAAGGTGTTCGCGGGCGTCAACTCGACACACGTGATCATCGACGTCGTCGGCTTCGTGTTCTGAGCGAACGCTGACACCCGCCGCGCGGTGTGGCCCCGGTGCGGGGCCACACCGCGCGGTGTAGACGCGCGTTTTGGCGGTCGCGACTGCGTTCAGCGTCGTGGAGGCGCCACTAGGAGCTCGCGCGCGACGCGAACGGCACCGGTTCCACCGTCACGACGGAGGCGTAGTGATTCGTGGTGCTGATGTCGCCGGCCGTCAGCGTTAGGTCGAATGTCAGCGCCCCGAGCGTCTTGGGCACGTCGAACTCGATCCGGCCGACCTTGACGCACTCGTCGGCGCCGACCGCCCCGCCGAAGCGCCACGTGCGCCGACCGCCGGCCCAGCGCGCAACGACGTCGACGACCGCCGGGTCCAGGGCGTGGCGGAGGTCGTTGATGGCGTGCACGTCGAGCTCGAGACGCTCCTCGCGAGTCACGATCGACGGCGGCCGGTCGGCGACCACGATCACCGGCAGGCACGCCCGCCCCAGCGCGTCCCAAGCCGGCTTCGGCACGCGCGCGTGGTCGAGCACGCTCCACGAGACGACCGGCGCCGGGTCGTTGAGGGCGAACACGCAGAAACCACCCGCCGGGCGGTACTTGAGTCGGCGCAGCACCTCGATGTGGTGCCGGATCAGCTCCGCCTGGTACGTCTGGGTGGCGTGCCGCCACTCGTCGAACGTGGCGAAGTTGGCGGGCGGCACGCGTTCGTCGAACGCCCATTTCTGCAGTCCGTGGTGCACTGTCAGCCCGTCCCAATCGAGGTCGGGCCAGTCGTCGGGGTCGATGAAGTCACAAGTCTGCGGGACCGCCTGAGCACCGAACTCTGACACGAAGCGCACGATGCGCGGCACGGCCGCCGCCAGCCGCTCGATGTCGCGGACGTCGCCGTGGTACCAGCCGAAGTAAAGGTGACTGTCGGTACCGTCGAGCAGCGGGAAGTGGGGCAGCGCGCCGGAGTGGGGCACGACCAGTCGGGTCGGATCGGCGCGCTCGATCGCCCGCTTGACCCATCGGTCGAGCACGGTCTTGTTCCACGACGGCAGCTGTTGGGCGGCCATGTACCGCAGCCGCGACGACGTGCTGTCGCCCTCGATACCGAACGCCACCGCGGTCGGCTCGTTGTGGGCGTTCCACTGGACGATCGACGGGTGGTGGGCGAGCTGGTCGACCGCTGCCCGGGCCTGGGCGACCGCCTGCGTCCGCACAGACCGGGCGTATCCCCACTGCAGCGGGAAGTCCTGCAGCAGCAGCACGCCTAACTCGTCGGCGGCGTCGTACGTCGCCTGCGTGGCGATGTGGCCGTGGACTCGGAGTGCGTCGAGCCCTGCCTCGACCGCCAACTCGACGTCGCCGCGCGCTTCATCGTCAGTGACCTCGCCGAGCGCGACGCGCGTCGGTAACAGGTTGGCGCCCTTGATGAACAAACGCTCGCCGTTTACCGAGCACGTCCAGTCGTTCCATGCGACGTAGCGCAGTCCGGTCCTGCGCGAGCGGCGGTCGCTCGACTCGCCGTCGACGATGACCATCACGTCGATCGTCGTCAGCGGCTGGTCGCCCAGCGCCCGCGGCCACCACAGTTGCGGGTCGCCGATGTCGAGCGTCCAGTTGACCTCGTTGAGCCCCGCCGCGAGCCGGCGTTCGTTGTCGGCCATGACCACGCCGTCGACGAGCGTGAGCAGCGTTACGCGGCGTGATCCGTCGCTGTCGAGTCGCGCCGACAGCAGCATGTGAGCGCGCGACTCGTCGGCGTCGCGACACAGGACGCGGAAGCGGTCGATGCGCACGGGCCCCGTGTCGTAGACGTGTACCGGACGCCAGATCCCACCCGGATTCCACGTGCGGTCGATGCCGTCCCAGTGCTGAAACACACCGGTGATCGAACGCCGCCCGCGATGGCTGCGTTGCGGCGGGCAA
>DASQTR010000025.1:0-2373 GCA_035641795.1 Ilumatobacter sp. | reverse complement strand
GTCTTCTCCGCCGGGTACATGCACGGCGAAGAGGGGTACGCCCGGTACTTCACGTTCATCAGCCTGTTCGTCTTCTCCATGTGCCTGCTGGTGCTGGCGAACAACTTCCTCCTGCTCTTGGCCGGGTGGGAGGGCGTCGGGCTGTGTAGCTACCTGCTGGTCGGGTACTACTACGCCAAGCCGTCGGCCGCCGCCGCCGCCCGCAAGGCGTTCCTCGTCACCCGCCTGGGCGACGTGGGGCTGATCCTCGTGCTCGGTGAGAACCTCCTCGTCACGTTCCTCGGTTGGGAGGGCGTGGGCACCTGCTCGTACTTCCTGATCGCCTTCTGGCACACCCGCGAGAGCGCGGCGACCGCCGGCAAGAAGGCGTTCGTCACCAACCGCGTCGGCGACGTCGGATTCATGCTGGCGATGTTCCTCGCCTTCGAAGCGATCGGGTCGGTCGGCTACGGGCCGCTGAACCACGCGGCCGAGTCGGGTGCGCTCGCGGAGTCGACCGCGACCGCGATCGCGCTGCTGCTGTTCCTCGGCGCGGTTGGCAAGTCGGCGCAGCTCCCGCTCTATCTCTGGCTGCCAGACGCGATGGCCGGTCCGACGCCGGTGTCGGCACTGATCCACGCGGCGACGATGGTGACAGCCGGCGTGTTCCTCATGACGCGCGTCAACCCCGTGCTCGCAGCCGCGGCCCCTGAGGTGTCGACACTGATCGCCTGGATCGGCGTGATCACCGCACTGTTCGCAGCCAGCATCGCCGTCGCCCAGAACGACATCAAGCGTGTGCTCGCCTACTCCACCGTCTCCCAGCTCGGCTACATGTTTCTGGCGATCGGCTCCGGCGCGTACGTCGCCGCCATCTTCCACATGGTCACGCACGCGTTCTTCAAGGCCCTGCTCTTCCTCGGCTCGGGGTCGGTGATCCACGGCATGCACGACGAGCAGGACATGCGGAGGATGGGCGCGCTGCGCAAGCTGATGCCGGTGACCGCCGCGACGTTCATCGTCGGCTGGCTGGCGATCGCTGGCGTGCCGCCGTTCGCCGGCTTCTGGTCGAAGGACGAGATCCTCGTCTATTCACTGGCGAAGAGCCCGGCGCTGTATGTCGTCGGAGCCGTGACGGCGCTGCTGACGGCGTATTACATGACCCGACAGGTGGCGATGGTGTTCTACGGCGAGGCGCGCTGGGAGTCGCATGCCGAGGAGCAGGGCGCACACGGCGAGTTCAAGCCGCACGAGTCGCCGCTGTCGATGCTGTTCCCGCTCGTCGTGCTGGCGATCTTGTCGACGGTCGGCGGCGTGATCAACCTGCCGGCGTTCGGCTGGATCCCGGAGGAGTGGCGCCACAAGTTGGGCGATTGGTTGCATCCCGTGGTCGAGTTCGGCGAGGCCGACATCGCGGGCACCACCGCCGACCAGAAC
Source organism: Ilumatobacter sp. (assembly GCA_035641795.1). Classification (GTDB taxonomy): domain Bacteria; phylum Actinomycetota; class Acidimicrobiia; order Acidimicrobiales; family Ilumatobacteraceae; genus Ilumatobacter. The sequence continues at coordinate 957 of DASQTR010000025.1, read as the reverse complement.
GCGGGCGTGCTGGCGCTGGCCGCGACCGCCGTCGCGCTCGCCGGCATCATCGCCGCGTACGCGATCTACGTGCGGCGGGTGCGCCGACCGGTCGAACCGGCGATTCTCGAAGAGGGCTGGAAGTACGACCCGCTCGTCACCGCGTTCATGGGCGGTCCGGGCCGCAAGGGCTTCGACGCCCTGGCGTGGTTCGACCGCAGGATCATCGACGGTGCGGTGATGGGCGCGGGGCGCAACGTTGCGCGCGCGGCGGGGCAGCTGCGCAGGGGCCAGACCGGCAACGTTCGCAACTACGCCGAGGTCCTCGGCGTGGGCGTGGTGCTGCTGCTGGCCTGGTTCGTCCTCGCGAGAGGAATGCTCTAGTGCTGGGCGCGTCGGTTGACTTCCCGATCCTGTCGATGTTGATCGTCGTGCCGGCGATCGGGGCCGTGCTCGTGCTGCTGCTCTCGAAGCGTCGCCCCGAGTACATGCGCCTCGTCGCCGCCATCGCCGCCATCGTCACCGGCGCGTTGAGCATTTGGCTGACCTACGAGTTCGATCGCCAGGACGACGGCTTCCAGTTCGTCTCCCAGCATTCGTGGATCGAGGAGTGGGGGATCGGCTGGCATCTCGGCGTCGACGGGATCTCGCTGTTCCTGGTGCTCCTCACCGGTTTGCTCTTCCCACTGTCGATCCTCGGCATCGACCCCCACAATGACGACCCCGGCAAGGACAAGCCGTACTTCGCCTGGCTGTTGCTGCTCGAGGCGGGGGTGATGGGCTCGTTCGTGAGCCTCGACCTGTTCCTGTTCTTCGTGTTCTTCGAGATCGTGCTCGTCCCGATGTACTTCCTGATCGGGGGTTGGGGTTACGAGGGCCGGGTGGGGGCAGCCACCAAGTTCTTCCTCTACACGATGATCGGCTCGGCGTTCATGCTCGTATCGATCATGGCGACGGTCTTCATCGCCAGTCGCCATG
>DASQTR010000024.1:0-7713 GCA_035641795.1 Ilumatobacter sp. | reverse complement strand
CGCACGCGGGCCCATGAACTGATGGTCACCGGAGCCGCGTACGACGTGGCCGACCGGATCACCAGCCTCGAACTGATCGCCCGAACGTGGAACTGATCACGTCACGTCGACCGTGCCGGCGACATGGAGTTGGCCGTCCTCCGTACCACATACGATCGCCACGGTCCCGGATCTGAACACGATCGCGGCCGGCGAGGGCTCTCCCCAGCCGCCGACAATCCCGATGTCGTCGACCATGGGTGGATCCTCATCCGGGTGTTCCGCCACCCACGCCAGGACGTCGTCGACACCGGCACCGGGCACCAGGTGGGCGACGGCCACCACGTACTCGGTCGAACCGGCGTCGGTGCTCACTTCGTAGGCGCCGGCGGGCAGTGTCGGCGGACCGCCGTAGCTGCACGTCGTCCCGTCGAAGCCGACGGTCACGTCTCCGAGCACCGGCAACGTCGTCGGTGTCGCCAGCTGACCGCCGTCACGCACACCCGCCAGCGTGCGCAGCAGATGATCCACGACTCCACCCGCGTCGGGTGGATCGGCGACGTCGACGAGTGCACCACCCGCCGAAGCGACGGTGCGCCCGGCCTCCTCGCCCTCGGTCACCACCGTGATGTGCGCGAGGTGCGTCGGCACCAGTGCAGGATCGGTGGCGGCGATCGCCGCCAGCGGGTCCCACAGATACTCCGGCGGGTACAGGTCGAACAGTTGCATCACCCGGCGTGTCGCGTCGGTGGTGTCGTTGGCGGCCAGGCGCCCGATCACGTCCTCGTTCACGGGCACCTGGTTGGTGGCGTCGAGACCGACCAGTGTCACCGGCGCCCCAGATCCGACGACCGCGGCTGCCGCGGACGGATCGACGTAGAGGTTCCACTCGGCGGCCAACGGCGCCGTGGCTCCGTCGGGATGGACGTTGCCGGGCACGTCGACCGCCCCGCCCATGACGACGATGCGGGCCACGTTGGCGAGTAGACCGGGCTGGCTGGCGATCGCCTCGGCGACGTTGGTGAGCGGGCCCAGCGTCAGCAGCACCACCGGTTCTGGGGAGGCGGCGATCGTCGCGGCGAGCAGCTCGGCCGCGCTCGGCTCGTCGGCCGGCGGCGTGACCGTCTCGAACATCAGCCCCCACCCATTGTCGGCGGCAGCCCGCCAGGGGTCTGGGAACGCGCGATCGCCGGCGAGCGGCATCGAGCGGCCGCATGCCACCGGCACGTCGCCCCGATCCATTGCGATCAGCAGCCCGCGGGCGATGTCGGCGCCGCGGGGGCAGCGCACCTCGCCCGTGCCCGAGACGGTCATCGCCAGCAGATCGACGTCGGGAAGCGATGTCGCGTACGACAGCGCCACGATGTCGTCGGCGGCAAGATCAGTGTCGACGACGAGTGGAAGTCCGGTCGCCGACGCCGGCTTGGGGGTGGAGGTGGTGGATGTTGCCGATGCAGCGGTATCTGCCTCGTCGTCATCGCCGCCGCACGCGGCGAGCAACGGCAGCACGGCCGATGCGACGAGCGCGACGTGGCGTGCACGACGCGCGCTCGCACGGTAGGAATCGGCTGATCGGGCGGAGCGGGGCCTAATGGACATCACGGAAGGACTTGTGCCCCCCGACCTTCGAGACGGTTCAGCTCAGGTCGAACTCGCGCTCCCGGACTAGAGGTACGTACCGGTCTGAACGCGTTCGATGCTGCGGCCGCCGGTGGGCCCGGTGTCCTTGTCCTGCGAGACGAGCGTGCGGATGAACACGATCCGCTCGCCCTTCTTGCCCGAGATCTTTGCCCAGTCGTCCGGGTTGGTGGTGTTGGGCAGGTCCTCGTGCTCCTTGTACTCCTGCTTGATCGAGGCCACCAGGTCGTCAGTGGACACGCCCCGCTCGCCGCCGCCGATCACGCGCTTGATCGCCAGCTTCTTGGCCCGCCGCACGATGTTCTCGATCATTGCGCCGGAGGCGAAGTCTTTGTAGTAGAGGATCTCCTTGTCGCCGTTCTGGTACGTGACCTCGAGGAACCGGTTGGGCTCGTCGTCCCGGTACATCGCCTCGACCGTGCGCTCGATCATGGTCGGCACCTGCTCGCCGGCCGCGATCGGGATGTCGTCGGTGAGGTAGCGGCCGAAGATCTGCGTGGCGGCGTCACGATTGGGTCGCTCGATCTTGATCTTCACGTCGAGCCGGCCCGGCCGCAGGATCGCCGGATCGATCAGATCTTCTCGGTTCGTCGCCCCGATCACGATCACGTTGCGCAGTCCCTCGACGCCGTCGATCTCTGCCAGCAGCTGGGGGACGATCGTCGACTCCATGTCGGAGCTGATCCCGGAACCGCGCGTGCGGAACATCGAGTCCATCTCGTCGAAGAACACGATGACCGGCCAGCCCTCCTCGCTCTTCTCGCGGGCGCGCTGGAACACCATGCGGATCTGGCGCTCGGTCTCGCCGACGTACTTGTTGAGCAGCTCAGGCCCTTTGATGTTGATGAAGTACGAGCGACCCTTGCCCTCGCCGATCTTGTCGGCGACCTTCTTGGCGAGGCTGTTGGCGACGGCCTTGGCGATCAGCGTCTTGCCGCAGCCCGGCGGCCCGTAGAGCAGGATCCCCTTCGGCGCCGGCAGGCGGTGCTCGGCGAAAAGCTCCTGGTGCAGGAACGGCAGCTCGACGGCATCGGCGATCTCCTCGATCTGGTTGTCGAGGCCGCCGATGTCGGCGTACGACACGTCGGGAACCTCCTCGAGCAGCAGATCCTCGACCTCGGGCCGCGGCAGCTTCTCGAGCAGCATGTTCGAGCGCGGGTCGAGCCGCAGTACGTCACCGGCCCGTAGGCGCACGCCGCGCAGGGCGCTCGCCAGCTCGCACACTCGCTCCTCGTCGGCGCGACCGATCACGACAGCTCGTACGCCGTCGTCCATCACCTCTTTGAGTGACACCACCTCGCCGGTCGTTTCCGGGCGGCGGGCCTCGATCACGTTGAAGCTTTCGTTGAGCGCCACCTCCGAGCCGAGGTCGAGCAAGTCGTGTTCGATGTCGGGATGCAGCTGGACCTTCATCTTGCGTCCGCTCGCCAGCACGTCGACGGTGCCGTCGTGGTTCTTGCCGACGACGACGCCGTAGGCGTTGGGTGGCTGGGTGAGCTTGTCGACCTCGTCGCGCAGCGACGCGATGTGTTCCCGCGCCTCACGCAGCGTGTAGCTCAGCTTCTCGTTCTGAGCCGTCTTCTGCGCGAGCTGGCCCTTGGTCTCGAGCAGGCGTTCCTCGAGCGACCGCAGGCGAGTGGGTGTATCGGCGAGGCGCGACCGCAGGTGCGCCAGCTCCTCGGTGAGAACGTCGACCTGCGCCTCGAGCGCCGCCCGCTCGTGCTGTGCTGCTGCGTCTTCGGGTTCCGTCACGGGTCCTCCCCCGTTCCTCTTCCGGTTGCGAGGGACCATACACGCGGGCATGGGTCCTGTCGCATCATTCCTATCGGGCGCTGCGGCCCGCGGGAACGGGAATCCCCATTCGTGTCGGCGCCGCCCGCCGCCGATACAGTTGCCTGCAGAACTTCCCTTCCCTGAGGAGACACGCACCACATGAAGGTCTGGATCGACCAGGATCTCTGCACCGGTGACGGCCTGTGCGAGGAGATCGCCCCTGACGTGTTCACGCTGCTCGACGACGGGCTCGCCTACGTGAAGGAAGGCAAGACCATCTACGCCGAGGCCAAGGGCAATCCCCAGGGAGCCAACGGCATGGCGACGTTCGACCACACCAACGACAACCTGCTCCAGGCTGTTATCGAGTCGGCCGACGAGTGCCCGGGTGAGTGCATCTTCATCGAGGTCTGATCACAGGTCTGAAGACGGGTCTTAGCACCCGATCAGATTCTCAGCGGCCCGGGGCCAGCACCCCCGGGCCGTTTCGCGTCACAGGTCGCTGCGCGCGCTTCGGCTAACGAATCCGTTCGACCTTGCTGTCGGCGCGCATCGCCCTGATGCCGGCCCCGAGGAATCGCGCCACTGTGAGGAACGCGGTGTGGGCCACCATCCGGTGGTCGGGCCGCACGGCTTGCCCGTCGATGTGCCAACCGCGATGCAACACCTCGATCGTGCGCGCATCGATCCAGCGCCCCTTCAACTCCTCCCGCGTCCGTGCTGCCTGGACGATCGACGGGGTGTAGGCGACGAGCACACCACCTGCCAGCAGCAGCGGCTCCACGTGCGGGACGACCTGCCACGGCTCTGGCAGGTCGAGCACGACCCGGTCGAACGCACCCAGTGCGGCGTCGATGCCGGCGTAGCTGTCGGCGATGTGGACGTCGTAGCGATCGAGTGCCTGCTCTCCCAGGAACTCGCGTACGTTGGCCCGGGCCCGATTGGCGAAGTCTTCGCGGATCTCGTAGCCGACGATCGTCGCCCCCCAGCGCAGCATCGTCATGGAAAGCGCGCCCGACCCGATGCCGGTTTCGAACACGCGGAGGCCGGGACCGATGTCGGCGAGCATGCAGATCGGCGCCAGGTCCTTCGGGTAGATCACCTGCGCGCCGCGCGGCATCTCGATCACGTAGTCCTCGAGCGTGGGCCGCAGCACGGTGTACTCGGCGCCGCGCGTCGACCGCACGATGGTCCCCTCGGCTTGGCCGGCGATCTCACCGTGCGGAACGAAGCCGGCGTGGCTGTGGAACTCGCCGCCCTCCGAGAGCGTGACCAGATAGCGACGCTTCTTGGCGTCGAGCAGCATCACCCGTTCGCCGTACGCGAGGTGCCTCACGCCGCGTCTCCGCGACGACGGCCGTGGCGCCGACTGCGCCCGAGCACGACGTCGACTGGCACGAGCGGGTGTCCGCCGGCTCGCTCACGCAGCGCACAGAACGCACACACGTCGCCCGTCGTGGGTGCTCCGCACCGACTGCACGCGTGCAAACCGCCCGCCGCAGCCTGCGTCGCGCCCGCCAGCAGCGGCGCCATCCGATCGACGAAGTTGAGGTAGAAGGCGGCCTTGGCGCCCGGGGACTCACGCTCGATCGCGTTGAGCGCCGCCTTGTACGTGAGGTGCTTGTTGCCGGCCGCCATCGGGCACTCCTCGACCTGGTAGTCGATGCCGCGCACGATGCACCACGCCGCCGTCTCGCGCTCGGTCAGCCGCATCAGTGGCTTGACCTTCTTGGGGAACCCGTCGCGGGCAGGCAGTACGGGGAGCTGCCGCCCGAGGTACTCGACATCCCATCGCAGCGTGTTGCCGAACAGCACGGCGGCCTCGTCGTCGAGGTTGTGGCCGGTCACCACGACGTCGTAGCCGCCGTCCCGGGCGGCGGCGTCGAACAGGTGCCGCTTGGAGAGGCCGCACGCGGAGCACGGCACTCGACGCGTGGCCTCCGCGGCGGTGGGGATGTCGTACCCGTACTCCTGGCGAAGGTCGATCGTGCGCAGCGTCAGCCCGCGGTCGTCCGCGTACGCACGGGCGTACACGCCGCTCTCGTCGCTGTAGTCGCCGATACCGAGACCGAGATACACGCCATCGGCTTCGTAGCCCAGCTCGACCAGGATGTCCCAGACCGCGAGCGAGTCCTTACCGCCGCTGACGGCGACGAGCACGCGATCGTCGGGCGCCAGCATGTCGTGCTCGACGACCGCCTTCTCGACCTGCCGACGGCAGAGCTGGAGCAGGTGCTCGCCGCAGAAGTTTGCGTTGTGCCGAGGGAGATCGATGATCGCCCGCTCGCGGCACACCCGACATTTCGAATATGAGCTCGTCACGTCAACCGCCGGAGATGACGGGGCGGACCTCGATCACGTCGGCGTCGTCGAGTCGCGCGTCGCCCGGCGCCAGCGTGCCGTTGCGGATCACGAGATACGACTCGCGGTTCATGCCGAGGCTGTCGAGCAGCTGGTTGACCGTTCGTGCTCCCGGCATCTCCACCTCGCGCTTCGGTTGGCGCAGCTTCACGATCATGGGAAAGGGCGGGTCACTGGGCGGCGCGACGCCGAGCACGCCGAGGCTCCGGACTGTACGTCCGAATCTCCATCACGTGACCGCCGCCCTTCATCGTCGACACGTCGACGATCTTCGGCTCACTACCGACAAAGCGTTTGAGCACTCGCTCGGCGATGATCACCATGGCGACAGTTCGCCAGAGCCTGCTGCGGCCGAAGAGCCCCTTCCGAAACGCCTGGGCGCGAATGACCATCGTCGGGCGCATCATGTCGAGCATCGGACGGCGACGGGCCACTTGTCACACCCGTCGGATCTCGACGATCGTCGACTTGTTCTTCCCGCTGCGGCGGCCGAGCAGATAGAAGACGAGCACCAGTACGAGGCCGACCCCGCCCGCCACCATGATCAGGTTGCTGCGCTGGTTGTCGACCGCGCCCTTGATGTCGCCCTGCAACCCGCGCAGCTTGCGCTCGAGGTCGTCGCGGGAGATGTGACCAGGGGTCGATGTCTTGCTCATGCGCAGCACTCCGTCGCCGTCGGTGTCATCGTGTCTCCTTGTTGAGATACGTCTTGTTGATGCGCAGTAGCGTGATGATGATCAGCAGCACCGTGACGACGAGGACGATCGCGTAGGGGATCCATGACGTGCCGCCCTCGGCGACACCATCCCACTCCGCCTGGATCAGCCGCAGGAGCCCGAGCATCAGCAGCATCATCCCGAGACCGAGCAGCGCCGCGCCACCGGCGCCGAAGCCGATCCAGCGGCCGGCGCCTTTGAGCGGCCCGACCGTCTCCTGGATCGCGTAGTCCCTGACTACCTCGACGACTTCACCGACCGTTGCCGACTCGCGGCGCGTCGACGGCCGAGGAGAAGCGTTCGACATGGGGCCTGGTTCTATCACGCCGAGCGAAAACGGACCACTGCCGCGGCGTCGTCGAGCGCGATCGTGAACACACGCATCCGCTCCGCGAGCGTGGGCGCTTCGAGCATGTGCTGGCGGTCAGCTGGGCCGAGCGGTGCCAGCGAACCGAGGTGATACAGCGCGAGGTGTGGGTCGGCGGCGATCTCGGTGTCGGGCGGCGGTGTCATCTCGCCGAGTGCGCGAACCTCGTCGTTGAGCTCACGTACGCGCGCGTGCAGGCCGTCGATCACACGCGCCGCCTCGTCGAGGTCGATGCTGCCGAGGTCGTCGTCGGGCCAGAGGTCGACGTCGGCGAGCGGGTACGGGTCGTCGGGAAGCCAGGCGTTCACACGCAACCGCTCATCGCCGACGGCCACCAGCGCGTAGCGTCCGTCGGGGAGGGCACGGATGTCGACGACGCGCGCCACCGTGCCGACTCGGGTGCGAGTGTCGCCACCGCCGACCTCGCGCCCACGCTCGATCATCACGACACCGAACTCGGGCGCGTCGACCTCGTCGGAGAGCATGTCGTGCACCATCTGGCGGTAGCGCGGCTCGAACACGTGCAAGGGCAACACCGCGCCCGGCAACAACGCCATCCCGAGCGGGAACATCGGCATGGCACCCATCGCGTGATCGTACGACGATCGAACGACGACGGGGCGGCGATCAGTACGGCGCGAACCGCGCGACATCGGGCGCCACGATCACCGGATATCCGGCGATGACCTCGGTGAGCGCCTTCCACACCGGTTCGTAGACGACGGGGTCATCGACACCTGGCGCGTTGAGGACCAACGAGAAGTCGAGCATGCGCCCGTCGGCTGCCGGTTGCGTGCCGGTCAGCGCCTTGACGTCGGTCAGCGTCCCCGTCTTGGCCTGCATCCACCCCTCCGCTGGTGTGCCGATCAGCTGGTCGTC
>DASQTR010000023.1:0-38465 GCA_035641795.1 Ilumatobacter sp. | reverse complement strand
ATGCACTGGACGCGTTGGTTGCAACGCAAGAACACGGCCTCTCGCGATCATCTGATCGTCCATTACTCCCCGCTCGTGAAGTTCGTGGCCGGTCGTGTCGGTGCCGGGCTCCCGAGCAGCGTCGACCCGGGTGATCTCGTGAGCTCAGGCGTGTTCGGCCTGATCGATGCCATCGACCGTTTCGATCCCGACCGCGGCGTCAAGTTCGAGACGTTCGCGGCGCCCCGCATCAGGGGCGCCATCTATGACGGCCTGCGCCAGCTCGACTGGGTGCCGCGCTCGGTGCGCAGCCGTGCCCGCGAGGTCGAGCGCGCCTTCTCCGAGCTCGAGCACTCGCTCGGTCGATCGCCCAGCGACGAGGAGCTGGGGGCTCATCTGCGCATCGACGCCCAGGAGCTGGCGAAGTGGTTGGCGTCGATCGCGGCCACGACGATCGGCCCACTCGACCGTGCGGTTGCCGCCGGTTACGAGCCCGAGGCGATGACATCGGTCGGCATGGAGTCGCCGGTGGCGGCGACCGAAGACCGTGAATTGCGCGACATCATGCGCGCCGAGATCAAGCGCCTCCCCGAGCGCGAGAAACTCGTCCTCTCGCTCTACTACGACGAGGGCCTCACGCTTGCCGAGATCGGCCAGGTGCTCAGCGTCACGGAGAGTCGCGTCTCGCAGATCCACACCAAGTCGGTGCTGCACCTGCGTTCCCGCCTCGCCGCCGCCGGCGTCGGCTGACGACCCGTACGGCCCCCTGATGAACGCGGCAGCACACCGGTTGGCCGCCGCGCTCGTCGTCGCGCTGTTGTGGCCAGTAGCCGCTGTTTCGCCGGCGCTCGCGGCCGCGTGCTGGCGACCCCCTGTCTCGGCGCCCGTGTCCGATCCGTTCCGCGAGCCGGCCTGCCGATGGTGCCCCGGCAACCGCGGCATCGAATACGCCACGCACACGGGCGACGCGATCACAGCGGTCACGTCAGGTGAGGTCACGTTCAGCGGCACCGTCGCCGGGCGCAGGTACATCGTGATCCGGCATCCCGACGGCAGGCGGGCGACATACGGCAACCTCTCCGATCGGCTTCACGCGCAGGGTGACGTGATCGCAACGGGGGCGGTCGTCGGCCACGCCGCGGGCGCGTTCCACTTCGGGCTTCGTGAAGGAGAGCGCTACGTCGACCCGGCGCCGTCGATCGGACGTCTCGCCGGTGTCGTACGCCTCGTGCCGGCCGACGGCAGCGCCGCCGCGCCGGCTGGTCCGCCGCGGCTCGTCTGCGCCACGGAGCCATCTGTCGGAATCGCGAAGACCACCAGCTAGCATTGCCGACCGGCTGTCGACCGGCAGTCGTCGAATCGAGTCAACAACCGTCCCCGCTGCGGTCGCTTCGGCGCCCGGGACGGTCTGCAACCGCACGAGGAGCAACGAATGGCCGTCATCAGCATGCGTCAGATGCTGGAAGCCGGTGTCCACTTCGGACACCAGACCCGCCGGTGGAACCCGAAGATGAAGCGATTCATCTTCGGTGAGCGCAACGGGATCTACATCATCGATCTCGAGCAGACGCTGAGCCGGGTCGAGGTTGCGTACAACTTCATCCGAGAGCTGACGGCCAAGGGCGGCACCGTGCTGTTCGTCGGCACCAAGAAGCAGGCCCAAGATCCGGTTCAGAGCTACGCCGAGAAGGTCGGCATGCCCTACGTCAACGAGCGCTGGCTGGGTGGCATGCTCACCAACTTCGAGACGATCTCCAAGCGCGTCGGCAAGATGCTGGAGTACGAGCGCATGAAGGCGTCGGGTGAGTTCGATGCGATGCTCAAGAAGGAGGCGCTCATCCTCGACCGCGAGCTCGGCAAGTTGCAGCGCAACCTCGGTGGCCTCCGAGACATGAAGAAGCTTCCCGACGCGGTGTTCGTGATCGACACCAAGAAGGAGCACATCGCCGTCACCGAGGCCAACAAGCTCGGCATCCCTGTCGTCGCCGTCGTCGACACCAACGTCGACCCCGACGTGATCCAGTACCCGATCCCCGGCAACGACGACGCCATCCGCGCCAACGGCCTGCTCGTCCGCGTGATCGCCGAGGCCGTCGAGGAGGGCCGTTACATCGCCTCCCGCCGCCCGCGCCCCACGGCCGCCGTCGACGAAACGCCTGCGCGCCCAGAGCGCAGTCCAGAGGAGGAGGCCGCCTTCGCGCAGGCGCAGACCGAGGCGCGCAACGCCGCCGCCAAGGCACAGGCCGATCGCGAAGCACGACTGACCGCCGCCAAGCGCCCGGCCGCACCGGCATCTGCCTCGGCGGTCGACGAGACGCCGGCCGAGGCGGCGCCGGCCGACGAGCTGCGCGCCGAGGAGCCGCCAGCCGAGGAGCCTGGTGCCGACGAGCGCGCCGCCGAGCCAACGGCTCCCGAGGACGTGGCGCCGGCCGCCGACATGGAGGCTGCCGATGTCGCCAACGGCGAGGCGCCGGCCGACGACGACACTCCCGACAACGACACTGCTGCCGAGACGGCCGACAACGACAGTGCCGACAACGACAGTGCCGACAACGACGAGGCGTGATTCGCTTCACACAACCTTCGACGATTCAACCCCCACACCCAGTTTCAGGAACAACATCGACATGGCATTCACCGCACAGGACGTGAAGGCGCTGCGGGACAGCACCGGCGCCGGCATGATGGACTGCAAGAGGGCGCTCCAGGAGACCGATGGCGACATCGACGCCGCCAAGCAGTTGCTCCGCGAGAAGGGTCTGGCCGCCAGCGCCAAGCGCGACGACCGCGAGAACAACCAGGGTGTCGTGGCGCTCAAGGTCGACGGTGGCGTCGGGGCGATCGTGCAGCTCAAGTCCGAGACCGACTTCGTCGCGGGCAGCGAGCAGTTCAAGGCCGAGGCCGACACGCTCGTCGACCTCGTCGCCGCCAAGGGCACCGACGCCGTGGCAGAGCGCGCACCCGAGCTCGAGCAACTCAAGATCGTGCTCAAGGAGAACATCGAGCTCGGCGAGGTCGTGCGCTTCGAGGCCGCCCCCGGCAATGTGATCGGCCACTACGAGCACGTGCAGGGCGGACGTGGTGTCAACGGTGTGCTGGTCGAGCTCGCCGACGGTGGCGACGAGCTGGCCCACGACATCGCCGTACACATCGCGTTCGCGCGGCCCAAGTACCTGCGTCCCGACGACGTGCCGGCCGACGTCGTCGAGGCCGAGCGCAAGACGCTCGAGACGATCACGCGCAACGAGGGCAAGCCAGAGGCGGCGCTGCCCAAGATCGTCGAGGGTCGCCTGAACGGCTTCTTCAAGGATGTGTGTCTGCTCGAGCAGCCATACGCCAAGGACGACAAGCAGTCGATCAAGCAGATCCTCGGCAAGGCCACCGTCATCCGCTACGCCCAAGTCGAGATCGGCTGATTCGAGCCAGATCTCGATTCAGGTCCCAAACTCCTAAATGGAAGCGGCGATGGCAGCGTCTGGCAGACTCACATCTTGTGACGGAGCGGCCGCGCTGGAAGCGAATCGTCTTCAAGCCGTCGGGTGAGGCGCTCGCCGGCCCGACCGGGCGGGGGCTCGACGGCCCGACGCTCGACCAGACGGCGGCCGAGATCACCGACATCCGCCAGAATCTCGACGTCGACGTCGCCGTTGTCGTCGGTGGCGGCAACTTCTGGCGCGGCCGCACCGGCGCCATGGAGGGCATGGACGCCACCCAGAGCGACCACATCGGCATGCTCGGCACGGTCATGAACGCGCTCGCCCTCCAGGATGCGCTCGAGCGCCGCGGCCAAGCGACTCGCGTGCAGTCCGCGATCGAGATGCCGCGGATTGCCGAGCCGTACATCCGTCGCCGCGCGGTGCGCCATCTCGAGAAGGGCCGGGTCGTGATCTTTGCCGCCGGCACCGGCAATCCGTTCTTCACCACCGACACCGCGGCCGCGCTACGTGCCGCCGAGCTCGAGGCCGAGGCGCTGCTCAAGGGCACGCACTCGGGGGTCGACGGCGTGTACGACGCCGACCCGCGCAGCAACCCGGAGGCGGTTCGGTTCGACGAGATCAGCTACATGGACGTGATGAACCGCGACCTGAAGGTGATGGACGCCACGGCGATCGCGTTCTGCCGCGACAACAAGATCCCGATCGTCGTGTTCGGCATGTCGGCGGCGGGCGCATTGCGCTCGATCCTCACCGGCGGGCACGTCGGCACGATCGTGTCCTGAATCACCTGCTAAGCGGCCACGTGCCGGGTCGATCGGCATGTTCCCGCTGTGGACGACCGGTGGTTACTCTGTGGTGGTGATCGACGACACCATGCTCGACGCCATGGAAAAGATGGACAAGGCGGTCGAGCACGTCCAGAACGACTTCGCCACGGTACGTACCGGCCGTGCCGCGCCGGCGCTGCTCGAGCGCCTGCTCGTCGACTACTACGGCGCTCCGGTGCCACTGCAGCAGCTGGCCTCGATCCAGGTCCCGGAGGCCCGCTCGCTGATGGTGAAGCCCCACGAGCGTGGGGCGCTGGCACCGATCGAGAAGGCGATACGCGACAGTGACCTCGGCGTGTCGCCCAACAACGACGGGGTCGTGATCCGCCTCAACTTCCCACCGCTCACCGAGGAGCGCCGCCGCGAGTACGTGAAGGTCGTCAAGCACATGGCCGAGGAGGGCCGCGTCGCGGTCCGCAACATCCGGCGCGACGCGCGCAAGCACCTCGAGGCCGCCGAGAAGGAGGGCGTCATCTCCCGCGACGACCTCGACCGCGCCGAGAAGGAGCTCGAGAAGGTCACCCACGACCACGTCGAGCGGATCGACAAGGCGTTCGGCCGCAAGGAATCCGAACTGCTCGAGGTCTAGGTTCGGCGGCGCAGGGCGACACGGGCCGGCAAGGGACTTGGGGAAAGGAACAGGCATGAGCGACGACATGTGGCGCGAGCGCCGGGACCGAGACGATTTCAGCGAGTACGGCTCACTGTTCGACGACGCCGAGCCCACCCAGAACATCGACGAGGTGCGGGGCAAGAAAGCCGCCAAGGAGAGTAAGGAGAACGAGTCGATCAGCTTCGGCGCCAGCGATACCGGCAACCTCCCGCACTGGACCGATCCGCCCACCGGTGAGGTGCCGCGGCTCGACGTCGAGGAGGGCGTCGAGGACGTCGACGATGCCGAGCTCGACGTGTGGTCGTCGTTCTCGTCCGAGTCGCCGGTGTGGCAGGACGACGAGCCGATCGAGGCGCAGGCGCCGGCGAGCGACCGCCGTACCGGGCAGCAGCGTCGCGTCACCGACGACGCGTCGAAGGTCAGCGGTCAGCACCGCCGCGTGTCGGGCGAGTCCGACGTCGTCACCCGCGAGCCCAGCCGGATCACGATCGGCACCGATCCGTCGGGCATCCCGCGCCGGCCGCCGACGAGCCGGCGGCGTGGCGCGCCCCCGCCTAGCACGTCCCGGACGCGTAGCGCGCCGCCGCCCAAGTCGGGACGTGACATGCCGGTCGCGATCGCCGTCGGTCTGCTGCTGGCGGCGGTGTTCCTCGCCGCGCTGATGTACGAACCGTGGACGTTGGCCGTGCTGATCTGCATCGTGATCGGTCTCGGCGCGGTCGAGTTCTACGACAAGGTGTCGGAGAAGGGCTACCGGCCGGCAGTGATCCCCGGCATCGTCGGGTGCGTGGCGGCGCCCGCAGCCGCGTACTGGCTCGGTGACGGCACGCTCCCGCTCGCGATCGTGTTCGCGTTCATGGCGACGTCGATCACATTCATCGGCGCCCGCAGCGTCGAGGCGGGTCCGATGCCGAACGTGTCGATCACGACGTTGGGGATCATATGGATCGGCCTGCTGGGATCATTCGCAATGCTGATCCTGCGGTTGTCCACGAACTCCGGCAGCGACCTGCCGGGCGCGTCCAACCGAGGCACCGACACGCTGTTCCTGCTCGCGCTCGGCGTGGTCGTCAACGACATCGGCGCGCTGTTCGTCGGCTCCGCTGCCGGCCGCACGCCGCTGCGACCGTGGATCAGCCCCAACAAGACCGTCGAGGGGCTGATCGGCGGCGCCTTGATGACGATCGTCGCGATGGTGGTCGTCGGCATCGGCGAGTGGAGTGACACCTGGAAGTCGCAGAAGCACCTGTTCGCACTTGCGATCGTGATCTCGGTCTTCGCCCCGCTCGGCGACCTCGTCGAGAGCATGTTCAAGCGCAACCTCGACACCAAGGACTTCGGGTCGATCGTCAAGGGCCACGGCGGCGTGCTCGACCGCTTCGACGGCTTCCTGTTCGCCTTGCCGGCCGTCTACTACCTGACCATGGTGCTCGAACCCTGGACCGTCGTCCGCGCCGGATAGCCGAGCCCATAGGCGAGACGATGAGCTCGGCGCCCGTTCGAGTCGCGATCGCCGGTTCGACGGGATCGATCGGGACACAGACGCTCGACGTCGTGCGCGCCGAAGGGCGCGACCGGTACGAAGTCGTGGCGTTGGGCGCGGGATCCTCGGCACAGACGCTGGTCGAGCAGGCGAAGGAGTTCCGTCCCGCGGTGGTCGCCGTCGCCGACGCGCGAGCGCGCGCCGAAGTCGCCGACGCACTGCAGCCGCTCGGCATCGACGTGGTCGCCGACCAGGCCGACGTGGTCGAACTCGCAGACGTCGTCATCAACGGCGTCGTCGGCTTCGCCGGTCTGGCGGTGACGATCCAAACGCTGCGCAGCGGTCGCCGGCTGGGGCTGGCCAACAAGGAGAGCCTGATCGCCGCCGGCCCGGTCGTCCAACCGTTGCGCGCCACGCCCGGCGCGGAACTGATCCCCGTCGACAGCGAGCACTGCGCAGTCCACCAATGCCTACGTTCCGGGACCCCCGGCGAGGTTGCGCGGATCGTCATCACCGCCAGCGGCGGCCCGTTCCGCGGCCGCGCAGCCGACGAGCTGGCGCACGTCACGGTGGCGGAAGCGCTCGCCCACCCGACATGGGCGATGGGGCCGAAGATCACCGTCGATTCGAGCACCCTCATGAACAAGGGGCTCGAGGTGATCGAGGCCCATGAGCTGTTCGGCGTCGACTACGACCGCATCGAGGTGGTCGTGCACCCCCAGTCGGTCGTGCACTCGATGGCAGAGTTCACCGACGGATCCACGATTGCGCAGCTCAGCATGCCCGACATGCGGTTGCCGATCGGGTACGCGCTGGCGTACCCGCACCGCATCGGCACACCCTTCGGGCGCATCGACTGGGCAGCGTTGCGCCGGCTCGACTTCGAGCCGCCGGACACGACGACGTTCCGCTGCCTCTTGCTGGCCTACGCGGCAGGGCGCGCTGGGGGGACCGCACCGGCCTGGTTGAGCGGGGCCAACGAGGTCGCTGTGGAGGCCTTTCTCGGCGGACTCATCTCCTGGAATCAGATCGCCGATGTATCCGTTGCAGTCCTCGACGCCCATGACGGCGCATCGCCCGATACCGTCGACGACGTGATCGCCGCTGACGCCGAGGCACGGCGCCGGGCGACCGACTTCATCGACACCTTCGCACGCACATGACGACTGATCAGCAGCTCCCGCCCCCGCCCGTACCAGAGGCTCCGGCGCGGCGCACGGGCCGCCTGACGAGCGAGGTCATGGCGGGCGGCTCGGTTGTCGAGAAGGCCGACGACGAGCTGGTCGGCGGTGTTCGCGGCCTGGTCGGCGTGATCGGCGTCGTGGCCCTGATCGGCGTGCTCGGGTTGTTCAACCTCTGGTGGCTCGTGTTCGTGGTCGGCGTGCTGATCTCGATCTTCATGCACGAGCTCGGGCACTACATGACAGCGCGCTGGACGGGGATGAAGGCGACGCAGTTCTTCATCGGCTTCGGGCCCCGGCTGTGGAGCTTCCGCAAGGGCGAGACCGAATATGGCGTGCGGGCGTTGCCGCTCGGTGCCTTCGTCCGCATCATCGGGATGAACAACATGGACGAGGTGCCGCCCGAGGACGAGTCGCGCACGTACCGCTCGAAGAGCTACCCGCGGCGGATGCTGGTGATCTCCGCCGGGTCGCTGATGCACATGCTGATCGCGATCGTGCTGCTGTTCACGGTGTACGTGGCCGACGGCGAGATCACGCCGACCGACGGTGTCGAGGTCCGCCAGGTGCTCGTCGCCAGCCCGGCCGCCACGGCGGGGTTGCGCTCCGACGACGTGATCGTCGCCATCGACGGCGAACGGTTGGAGGAACCAGAGGATCTCGGCACTGTGGTTCAAGCCAGCCGTGCGGGTGACACGCTCGATGTGGTTGTCCTGCGCGACGGCGCCCGCGTCGCGGTTCCGGTCGTGATCGCCGCCAACGCCGACCGGTCGTCGCCGCTGTATGGCAAGCCCTACATCGGCGTGTCCAGCAGCCGCGCCTTCGAGACGATCGACCATTCGGTCCCGGCCGCCGCCGTCAATGCCGTGATCGACATCGTGCCCACGTCGTGGGAGATGACCAAGGGCGTCGTCAAGGTGCTCAACCCGGTCAACATCGCGACCCACCTTGCCGGCACCAATGAAGACCTCGAGACCCGGCCGACCACCCTCGTCGGCGTCACCTCGGTGAGCGACGACGTCGGCGACTCCGCGGGCTTCATCGGCATCCTCTTCCTGCTTGCGATACTCAACGTGTTCGTCGGCGTGTTCAACATGTTCCCGCTGCTACCGCTCGACGGTGGACACGCCGCGATCGCCACCTACGAGCGGCTGCGTGAGCGCAACGGTCAGCGCTACCACGCCGACGTCTCGAAGATGATGCCGTTCGCGATGGCAGTCATCACGATGCTCATGTTCCTCTTCATGGCAGGACTGTATTTGGACATCACGCAGCCGGTGGGTTGACGTGGAAGTCACCAGCTGGATCTCGGAGCGGCGTAAGACGCGGCAGATTCACGTTGGTGGGGTTGCCGTTGGTGGGGGAGCGCCGGTCACGGTGCAGTCGATGACGATCACCAAGACGTCTGACGTCGAGGGCACCCTGCAGCAGATCTACGCACTTGCCGCGGCGGGTTGCGACATCGTTCGTTGCACGTGCAACGAGCAAGAGGCCGCCGAGGGTCTCGCCCAGATCGTGCCGCGCTCGCCGATCCCCGTGATCGCCGACATCCACCATCAGTACAAGATGGCGATGGCGGCGATCGAGGCCGGCGTGCACGGGCTACGACTCAACCCCGGCAACATCCGCCGGCCGGAGCACATCAAGGCGGTTGCGACCGAAGCGCGCGATCGTGGCCTGCCGATCCGCATCGGCGTCAACGCCGGCTCACTCGATCCGGCGCTGTACGAGAAGCACGGCGGGCCGACGCCCGAGGCGATGGTCGAGTCGGCGTTGCAGGAGATCGCCTACTTCGACGAGGTCGGATTCGACCTGATCAAGATCTCGGTAAAGGCCTCCAGCGTGCCGCTGATGGTCGAGGCCTACCGCCAGCTCAGCGAGGTCACCGATCATCCGCTCCACCTGGGGGTGACCGAGGCCGGGCCACCGCCGGCCGGGCTGCTCAAGGCGACCGCGGGAATCGCCACGCTGCTGATGGAGGGCATCGGTGACACGATCCGGTACTCGCTGACCGCCGATCCCGTCGAGGAGGCGCGCGCCGGCCGGCAGCTGCTCGAGGCGCTTGGGCTGCGCGAGCGCAAGAACGTCGATCTGATCGCGTGCCCGTCGTGCGGCCGCGCCGAGGTCGACGTGATCGATGTCGCGCGGCGGGCGATGGAGGCGTTCGGCGAGCGCGAGCTGCCGCTGCAGGTCGCCGTGATGGGATGCGTCGTCAACGGCCCGGGCGAGGCACGCGAAGCCGATCTCGGCATCGCCGCCGGCAACAAGCGCGGCCATTTGTTCGTGAAGGGTCGCAACATCGCCGTCGTGCCCGAGTCAGAGATGGTCGAGGCCCTCGTCGAGTGGGCGGAGTTCATCAACGAGCACGGCATCGAGGCGGCGATCGCCAAGGCCGACACCGCGCTCGCCGAGCGCGAGGCCGCCAAGGATCGCTCCGCCCTGTTGAGCGCCCAGGGCGACGACGCCAACCACGCCGCCGAGAAGATCGTCGAGATCCGCAAGATCTCCGGTGTCTGACACCACCACGAAGTGGTGTCCAACACCAAGCGTTTCGCGGTCTTCGAGGCGCTGGAGCCGGTGTCTGCAACGATGGGCTGATGCAGTCACGTGACGTCATGTCCGCGATCGCGAAGAAGACCGGCGACATCGGCGCATCGTTCTACTTCGCACCCGACACGTTGGCGCGCGGCAAGGAGCTCGGCCTCGACGGATACCGGTTCTATTTCGTGGGTCGCGGCGGGGTGCTCGGCGACGTCGATCCGGCGGTGATCCACAGCGCCTTCGGGTACTTCCATCCGGCGGTGATCGCGCGCATGTGGAACTCGGCGCGCAAGCGGATCGAGCCGCACAACGCGGCCCAGGCGTTCATCGAGTGTGGCCACGCGTTCGGACGTCGCATGTTTGCCGATGTCGACGGACTCGGCGCGTACGTCGACGCTGCCACGAACGTGATCGTCGCTGTCGACGGCGGCGCGATGGCGCTGTTCGCCGGCGTCCGGGCCGAGCCGCTGCCCGACGACGCGCCGGCGGCGGCGATCCACCAGGCGATGGTGCTACGCGAGATGCGCGGCAGCGCCCATCTCGCGGCGATCACCGCCGTCGGGCTGCCGACGTCGGTCGCCCACGCGATCAAGCGGCCCGAGGATGTCGAGCTGTTCGGTTGGGGTGACGATCCGCCGGTAGTCACCGACGAGGCGCGTGCGTTACATGCGCGTGCCGAAGAACTGACCAACGACGCGCTCGCCGGTCCGTTCGCCACGCTCACCGAGCAGCAGTCGGCGGCGTTGATCGCCGGCACCGACGCCATGCACGTCGCACTTCAGACGGCGAGCGGCGTCGCGACGTAGGTGGTGGCATCGGCGACGAGTTCTTGGCCAGGCGCGGCGTAACGCGTTCTGCCGTTCATGTCGATGCTGAGCTCATGACCCGTGGCGACGTGCCGGTCGCCCGACGCCAGGCACAGCAGGCTGACCCCGGCGGCCGGTAAGTCGAATCGCCCACTCGCCGGTAGCACAGGATCGGCAAGCGGCGTGGGGTCGAACACGCGCAACAACTCGTCGGCGTCGACCTCCTTGACCGTGAGGCCCCCTCGCACGACGTTGTCGGAGGCGCCCATCAGCTCGATCCCGGCGCCGTGCAGGTAGGCGTGCAGATTGCCGGCGTCGAGGCGGATCGTCTGCCCCGGCGCAAGCGTGACGAGGTTGAGCAGCAACGTCACCGCCACGGTGGGATCGTCGGGATACATGCCGTGCAGCTCGCCCACCCAACGTGCCTCTGCGCGCTCACTCTCCACGCAGGCGGCGATCACTGGATGGGCGTCGATCGACCCGCGGTACAAGCCCTCCACCACGGCGCCGACCCCGTCCGCCGTCAACATCCGAGCCAGCGCGTGCAAGTCCAACTCATGGAGCAGCACCAGCGTGTCGTCGACCGGTCGCACACCGCAGAACGCCTCGAAAACGGTGAGCGCGCACAGCAGTTCGGGTTTCGGGTTGGGATCGACGTAGTGGCCGCGGGCATGCCCTTGGCGCGCCTGCTCGGCGTTCGGGTGCGTCTGCAGTGACAGCGGTTGAGCGGCCGCCAGCACCTTCAGCAGGTATGGCAGCTCGCCCGTCAGCTCGCTGAGCAGGCGACCGTCGCGAAGGTGCGTCGGCCCGTTGGGGTGAGTCCCGAGCCAGAGCTCCGCCCATGGCTGCCCATCGGGCTCGACGCCGAGCAGCGTGGGGATGAACGTCGGGTCGCCCCACGCGTAGTGCTGCACGACGCCTTCCACATCGTGCACAGCGACGTCGTGCATCACGCCACGTCCTGCATCGGGGCGACCCTACTGTGGGGAACCGGATCGGCGTCGGCGGCGTCCAACGGACATGAGTCGCAAGCAAACCCCTTACGTCGCTTTGCTGGCATCCGCCGCACTACTGCTCGCCGCATGTGGCGACGATTCCCCGAGCGGTGAAGCCCCAACCGATACCGTCGCTCCGGTCGACACGTCACCGCCCGCGACCACCCCACCGCCTACGACGGCGCCGAGCGGGATCGGGCACCCAAGTGGCGCAGACGACATCGTCGTGCGCATCGCCTACGAAGGCGGATTCGTGCCGGCCGAGGTGGCGTTCCTCAACCTGCCGACGCTGCTCGTGACCGGTGACGGTCATGCCGTCGTCCAGGGTCCCATCATCGAGATCTACCCCGGGCCGTTGCTGCCGAACATGCAGGTGCGAGCCGTCTCGGAGGCCGGGATCCAGGATCTGTTGCGGCTGGCCGAGGACAACGGCCTGCTCTCCGACGTGGAGTACACCAATCCGACGAACATCGCCGATGCACCCGACACCGTGGTCGAGATCTCAGCGAACGGCGGAACGTTCGTCCACCGCGCGTACGCGCTGGGTCTCGACGCGGAGACCGACCCTGCGCGGGCGGCCCTCGCCGACTTCGTGGCCGAGGCGACCGGCGACTGGCTGTACGCCGACAATCCCGAGCTCGGGCCGGAGCAGCCGTATTCCAGCGACACGTTCCTGATCCGGGCCTCGGAGGTCGGCGACTACACGGGCGACATCGAGCCGACGGTGGTCGACTGGCCGGCCGACGCGTCGGTGCGGCTCGCCGATGCGAGCGAGTGCGCTGCTGTTCCGGCTGCCGAGGTCGCCGGCCTGTTCACAGATGCCAACCAGCTCACGTTCTTCGCCGAAGGCGGCATCACCTATCAACTGACCGTGAAGCCGCTCCTCCCTGGTGACGGCTGCTAGTCACACGAGCCCGAGCGCGGCGGCGCGGTCCAAGACGCCGTCTCGCTCGGCGGCGATCGTCGTCGACTCGCCGTGGCCGGTGTGCACGATGGTCTCGGAGGGCAGCGTCAGCAGCTCCGACATGATCGAGCGCAGGATCGTGCGCTCGTCGCTGTAGCTGCGGCCGGTCGCGCCGGGGCCGCCGCAGAACAACGTGTCACCGGAGAACAGCATGCCCGAGCCGGCGTCGTGGAAGCAGCAGCACCCGGGGGAGTGTCCGGGGGTGTGCAACACGTTCATCTCGTGCCCGCCGGCGCGCAGCACGACGTCGACGGAGAGCGCGCCGTCGAGCGAGTCGTGGGGCCACACCGCATCCCACAGCATCTGGTCGTCGGGGTGGGCGAGCACCGGCGCGTCGACCGTGTCGCGCAACGGCACGGCGGCGTTGATGTGGTCGTTGTGACAGTGCGTCAGGACGATGGCGACGACACGGCGCCCGTCGATCGCCTCCACGATCGGGGCGTGATCATGGGCGGCGTCGAACACGAGCACCTCGCGGTCGTCGCCGACCAACCAGATGTTGTTCGTCACCGCCCACTCGCCGCCGTCGAGAGCGAAGATCCCGTCGGTCGTCACCAGCTCTAATGGCATGCCCGCCTCACGACATGACGACGACGCTGCGAAGGACTTCGCCCCGCTCCATCTTGTGGAACGCTTCCTCGACGTCCTCGATCGAGATCGTCTCCGACACGAAGCGGTCGAGGTCGAGCCGCCCCTGCAGGTAGAGGTCGATCAGCATCGGGAAGTCGCGGCTCGGGAGGCAGTCGCCGTACCACGACGACTTGAGCGCCCCGCCCCGGCCGAACACCTCGATGAACGGAAGCTCGAGTGTCACGGTCGGGTTCGGTACGCCCACCAGCACGACGGTTCCGGCGAGGTCGCGGGCAGCGAACGCCAGTTGGTAAACGGCGGGGTTGCCGACCGCCTCGATGCACACGTCGGCACCGTTGCCGTCGGTGACCGACTTGATGTACTCCACCGCGTCTGCGCTCTTCGAGTTGACGGTGTGGGTAGCGCCGAAATCCTTCGCCCACTCGAGCTTCTGGTCGTCGATGTCGACCGCGATCACCTTGGAAGCGCCCGCAAGGCGAGCACCGGCGATGGCGGCGTCGCCCACGCCGCCACACCCGAACACGGCGACGGAGTCGCCCCGGCTGACGCCGCCGGTGTTCATCGCCGCCCCGAGCCCGGCCATCACGCCGCACCCGAGCAGGCCGGCCGCGGTGGGCGGCGCCTTCGGGTCGACCGGCGTGCACTGCCCGGAGTGGACCAGCGTCTTCTCGACGAAGGCGCCGATGCCCAGCGCGGCGGACAGCACGGTGCCGTCGGTGAGCGTCATCTTCTGCGAGGCGTTGTACGTCGAGAAGCAGATCCAGGGCTTCCCCTTGCGGCAGCTGCGGCAATTGCCGCATACGGCCCGCCAGTTGAGGATCACGTAGTCGCCGGGCTTGACGTTGCTCACGCCGTCGCCGACCGACTCGACGATGCCCGCCGCCTCGTGGCCGAGCAGGAACGGGAAGTCGTCGTTGATGCCGCCCTCGCGGTAGTGAAGGTCCGTGTGGCACACCCCGCAGGCCTGGATCTGCACGATCGCCTCGCCCGGCCCGGGATCGGGCACGACGATCGTTTCGATGCTGACCGGTTCACCCTTGGCGCGGGCCACGACTCCCTGAACGTGCTGAGGCATGGCCCGCGAAGGTACACGGTGTCTGGCACCCAGCGCTCTGTGTCGGGAGATCGGCACCCGCCGCATCATCGACCACTGGGTGCCTGACACCGCCCGTCGCCGGACTAGAACAGACGCAGCTCGTCTGGGGCGAGGCCGCGGAGTTGCTCGTAGTCGACCTCGACCCAGCGGAAGCCGCGGGCCTCCGCGAGCACCTTCGCCTGCGGCTTGATCGACTGGGCGACGAACACGCCTCGAACGTCGCCGAGCGACGAGTCGAGCGCGAGCCGCTCGATGTATCGCGCCAGCTGCTCGACGCCGTCGATCTCACCCCGGCGCTTGACCTCGACCGCCACGACTTGATCGGCGCCGTCGCGGCACACCAGGTCGATGGGGCCGATAGCGGTGGGGTATTCGCGACGCACGAGCCGCAATCCGGGCTCGATCGCTTCGGGTGCCGCCGCCAGCAACTCCTGCAGGTGGGCCTCGACGCCGTCCTTGGTGAGCCCCGGGTCGTCGCCGAACGGGTGGTCGGAGTCGGTCAACACTTCGTGCAACGTGATCGTGAGCGTCTCGCCGTTGGGGTTCGACACCACCCAGTGGTCGCCGTTGTCCTTCAGGATGTTCGGCGCGTTCATCCAGTTCAGCGGCTTGTACGCACCGCCGTCGGCGTGGATCGCAACGCAACCGTCGGCCTTCACCATGATCAGGCGGGTCGCCTCGGGGAGGTGCGCGGTCAGCCGCCCGGCGTAATCGACGGAGCATCGGGCGATCACGAGCCGCACGGGTCGACGTTAACGCGCGCTGCGCATCCGCTTCTGGATCAGCTGCCGGCGCGCTTGCAGATCGCGATAGGTCAGCCGGTCGACATCGGAGTCGAGCCCGAATCCGGCCTTCATGCCCTCGAAGTCGAACTCGACCGACTCCGGGTCGATGCCGAGCTCCCTGCTGAGGCGTTCGCCGTGGCGCTGGGCGAACCACATCGAGATCGTGGCGATCTCTGCGAGGATGTCGAGGTCGGGCGCGAGGCGGGCGATGGCTCCGTCGAGGAACACCATGTTCTTGACGTACAACATGAGCTCCTTCGGCAGCCGGGCGCCGTAGCCGAGCAACGCCTTGACGACACGTTGCACCTCCTTCACCATCTCGTCACCGGTCAGCGTCGTCGGGTCGATCGGCGGACGATCGAGGCCGAGGTCGCGGATCACGGCGTCGAGGTCGGTGTCACGCGGTAGCGCCCCGAGGTCGCGCAGCGCCGCCAGCTGGCCGCGGACGTCATTGGTGGTGGCGCCCAGCATCAGGCGCAGGAACGCGAGTCGGCGCTCTTGTGAAAGCCGCGCGACGATGCCGAAGTCGAGCAGCGCGGTTCGTCCGTCGGGCAGGACGAACAGGTTCCCGCCGTGCAGGTCGCCGTGGAAGATCCCGTGCACCATCGCGCCTTCCATGAAGGCGACCATCCCGGTTCTGATCACCGCCTCGGTGTCGATGCCGGCTCCCTGCATGCCGGCGACATCGTCGAAGTTGAACCCCGACAGGCGCTCCATCACGAGCACGCGCCGCGTCACCAGTCGCGGGTGCGGGCGGGGGACGACATAGCCGTCCTGGCCGAGATCGCGCAGGACGGTGGCGATGTCGAGCATGTTCGCCGCCTCGAGCCGGAAGTCGAGCTCCTCGACGATCGTCTCGGCGAACAACTCGACGAGTGCGGGCGGGTTGGCGAGTGCCGCTACCGGGATCCGCCCCACGAGGTGCGGCGCGATCCATGCCATCGCCTTCAGGTCAGTGCGCACCAGGCGGGCGACGTCGGGTCGCTGGACCTTCACCACGACCTCTTCGCCCGTGCGCAGGCGGGCGGCGTGGACCTGCGCGATCGACGCCGCCGCCAGCGCGGTCTCGTCGATCCACTCGAACACCTCGCTCAGCGGGCGTCCGAGATCCTCCTCGATCGTGGCCCGCACGGCGTCGAACGACTCGGGCTGCACCTGGTCGCGACACTTCTTGAACTCCGCGACCAACTCGCCGGGGAACAAGCCCTCGCCGGACGAGATGATCTGCCCGAGCTTGATGTAACTCGGTCCCAATTCCTCGGCCGCCACACGCAGCCTGCGTGAGATATCGGCGCGACCGACCTCGGGGCCGGCGTACTTACCGCGCCGCCGGCGCCACCACCAGGGCCCGATCGCCCAGGACAGACGGGCGACGACGGTGACGACGCGCCGGCCGGGCGGCAAGCGTGACGGCTTCGTCAGGAGCGGTACTTCGCGACGTGCCGCGCCACGCAGTTGCTCGGCTCCTGGCAGCCATGCGATGTCATCTCGGTCGAGCACCCAGGGCGCGTCCGTCTCGAACGCACCCCACACGCGGTCCGCGGGCTCGGTGTTCACGGCGACCCGTGGGCGTGGTCGCAGAGCACCTGCTCGCCCTCCGGGACCTGCCCCCCGCCGATGCCTTCGAGAGCGGCGAACGGGCCGCACGGCGTGGGCGTGATCCAGACGTGGATCATCGGTGAGAGCAGGAAGTCGACGAGCGGCGGCTGGCACGTGCCGCCGGTCGGCTTGAGCCCGGCCACCTGCGGCGCGACGGGATCGTCGGTGAAGCAGAGGTCACCGTGGACGTGCCACTGCATCAGCGACCCTCCCCAGTCAGGCACGTCGTCGAGCGAGTGTCCGCTCGGGAGCATGAACATCGCCGACACGAGCTTCTTCGACCCGTCTGGCTGAGGCTCGAAGACGAGGCTCTCCGGCCGATCGGGGTCGAGCCACACGTCGTCGTCGATCCACTCCCATTGGATGTAGTGCTCGTGGCCCGTGATGGCGTCGCCGATCGAATGGAACCCTGCGGCCTCGACGACGGCCAGGTCCGACCACTGCGGGAGGTCGCGAACCGTCGCTGCGACCAGGTTCTCGGCGAACGCCTGCTGTTCGGGCGTGACGCCCGGCACCCCGCCGAGATCGATCGGCAAACTGGGGTCGTACGGCTGCGTCTTGACGTCGCTGTGCGCCGAGGAATCGTGGTCGTGCGCGCATTGATCGACTCGCGTGCCGTCGCCGGCGTCGGCCTGGCCGGCGCCGTGCCCCTCGAGCGCCGCGAACGGGCCGCATTCGTGGGGTGTGATCCAGACATGCACCATCGGGTTGTCGCCGCCGGTGTTGATCGTCCCGGGCGGGCACGTGTCGCCGGGCGACGTCAGCACGGCCTTCACCTTGGGCTGGCCGTTCTCGTCGAGACCCCAGCACAGGTTGTCGTGTACGTGCCACTGCATCAGTGGCCCGCCGAAGTCGACGAGCTCCGGGTCGTCGATCGGTGTGTTGGTGACGATGAACATCGCCGACACGAGCGTGCGCTGCTCGCCGTCGACGCGGAACACGAGCGACTCGGGCGCGGTGGGGTCGAGGCTCTTGTCGTCCATCAGGAGCTCGTAGTTGACGAAGTGCTCGAAGCCGGAGGCGGCGTCGCCGATCGACCGATACCCGAGCGCTCCGATCGTGCTCACGTCGGCGAATGCCGGAAGGTCGCGGAGCGTGTCTCGCACGAGTTGCTCGGCGCGGGCTTGCTGCGCGGCGGTCGCGCCCGACACTCCGGAGAAGTCGATCGGCGCCATGGGATCCCACGGCCGTGGCCAGGTCGGTGCGCTGCCGGCGTCCGTGGAGGTCGAACCGGCCGAATCCGGTGTGGGCGCGCTCGAATCGTCGTGATCATGACCGTCACCGTCGGCGATGGCAGCCGACGCAGCACCCTGGGCGACGCCGGCTGCTGTTACCTCATCGCCCGCGTGGTCGTGGGCCTGTCCGTCGCCGACCTCCGCACTGGAAAGCTCGTGGGATGCGTGGTCGTGGCTCGTCGCGTTTGACAGGCCCGGAACAACAAGCACGCCGGCGGCCACCGCGACGGCCGCGACTGCTCGCCCCGACACCGCGACGCGGCGTGTCGTGAACGCGATGGTCGCCATCACCAGCGCTACGGCAGCGAACAGCGCCGCGATCGTGTCGGCCGGTTGCGCACGCTCGGCGCGCTCGAGGCCCTCGATCCACGAGATCCCGGTGGCCCGGGTCGCGATCCACCCAGTCAATGCCACGGCATTGACGGCGCCGAGCAGAGCGGCCGCTGAGCGCCCCGGACGCACGAAGCCGACGACGGCGGCACCCATCTGGGCGACAGCAAGCACGACGAAGACGCGCGACAGCTCCGCGTGCTCGGCATGGATACCGGCCGCCGTGGCGTGCAGCACGCCGCCGGCCGCAGACGCGATCGACGCGATCGCGAGCCTGTTGTCGGCCGCACCGCCCGTCTTGTCCATTGGGAAGACTCTACGGGTGGGTCATCGCCACAGGGCGTCGAGCACGGGCTGGCTCAGCTCCGGACGGCAGACCAGGAAGTCGGGGAGCCACTCGCTGCGCTCGTTGTAGACGAGCGCCGAACCGTCGACTCGGCTCACGTGTAGCCCGGCGGCGATGGCCACCGCCGCAGGCGCCGCCGAGTCCCACTGGTACATGCCGCCGTCGTGCAGGTAGATGTCGGCCTCGCCGAGCACGACCGCCATCGCCTTCGCGCCCGCAGAACCCATGCGAAGGGGCTCGGCGCCGAGCGCGTTGGCGACGACGACGGCGGCGTACGGCGCGCGTGTCCGCGATGTCACCAGGCGCGGCCGCTCGCGGTCGAAGGCGGGTACCACCGGGGCCGGATCGGTGGCGAGCACGCGGTCGAGCGCCGGCAGCGCCACTGCTCCGGCGATGAACCGGTCGCGGCCCCACAGGGCGACATGGACGGCCCAGTCGTGACGACCCTCGCCGTACTCGCGGGTGCCGTCGAGGGGATCGATGATCCACACGCGTTCGGCCTCGAATCGGCGCGGGTCCTCGGCGCCCTCCTCGTCGAGCACGGCGTCGTCGGGTCGATGCTCGCGGAGTTCGTCGGCTATGAAGCGGTGGCTGGCCGCATCACCGTGGTCCATCACATCCCACATCGGCGTGCCCTGGCCGTTCAGGTCCCGACGTAGGTCCATCAGCAGCCGGCCGGCCTGGTCCGCGAGCCGTGCGGCAAGCTCCGTGTCGGTCTCGGGCGCTGAGGCCGCGCGCTCTCCGGCACACGCGTCGGGGGTGGTCACTCGCTCAGTATGACGGGCTTGTGTTCACATCGCCCGCCTGCGAACATATGTTCGATGACGCGCTGCACGATCACGGGGGCGGCGACCATCCTGCACGCCGACCTCGATTCGTTCTACGCCTCGGTCGAGCAGCGCGACGACCCGCGCCTCCGCAACCGCCCGGTCATCGTCGGTGGCGGCATCGTCCTCGCCGCCAGCTATGAAGCCAAGCGCTACGGCGTGTACACGCCGATGCCCGAGTTCAGGGCACGCCAGATGTGTCCCGACCTGGTCGTCGTACCTCCTCGGTTCGAGGCGTACACCGAGGCCAGCAAGGCGGTGTTCGAGGTCTTCGACGACACCACGCCGATCGTCGAGGGGCTCTCGATCGACGAGGCCTTTCTCGACGTCAGCGGCCTCCGGCGGATCGCCGGCGAACCGATCGACATCGGCCGCCGGCTGCGGGCGGAAGTCCGCGAGCGGGTGGGCCTGCCGATCACCGTCGGCGTCGCCCGCACGAAATTCCTGGCGAAGGTGGCGAGTGGCGTTGCCAAGCCCGACGGGCTGCTGCTGGTCGAGCCCGAACGCGAGCTCGAGTTCCTCCACCCGCTGCCGGTCGGCAAACTGTGGGGTGTCGGCGAGGTCACCGAGCGCAAGCTCAACGCGCGCGGCCTCTACACCGTTGGGGAGGTGGCCCGGCTGGCGCGGCCGCAGCTGGTGTCGATGCTGGGCGTGGCGTCGGGGCGGCAGTTGCACGCGCTCGCGCACAATCGCGACCCGCGCGTCGTCGAGACCGGTCGCCGGCGCGGCTCGATCGGATCGCAGTCGGCGTTGCGGCGCGGTCCGAAGTCGACGGAATCGATCGAGACGTTGCTGCTCGCGATCGTCGACCGTGTCACGCGCCGCATGCGCAGCGCCGGGCGCGCGGGTCGAACGGTGACGTTGCGCTTCAGGTACGACGACTTCGGTCGCGCCACGCGGGCGCGCTCGCTGACCCATCCCACGGCGGCGACCAACCCGATCGCGGGCGTCGCCATCTCCATCCTGCAGTCCGAGCTCGACACGATCGATCAGCGCGGGTTGACGCTGATCGGTCTCTCGGTCGGCAACCTCATGTCGCTCGACGGGGCGGCGGCAATGCCAGAGCAGCTGCTGCTTCCGTTCGGCCGCAAGGACCAGACGCCGCTCGACACGACGCTCGACACGCTGCGCGAGCGTTTCGGACGCAGCGTCCTGACGCGGGCATCGCTGCTCGGCCGCAAGGTCGGGTTCGAGACGCCCAAGCTGCCCGACTGACCCTCAGCGGTCATGGAAGACTGCCGCCGTGCGGAAGGTGCCGGCAGCGGCGGCCGTCTTGGTCGTGTTGATCAGCGGTTGCGACCGCGACGACCAACTGTCGAGCCCGCTCGCGTCGACGCCGCTGTCCACCGTGAGCACGTCATCCACCTCCACGTCGACGACCTCCACGTCGACGATCACGAGCAGCGGTCCCACCACCGGCACTGCGGCGGCGCCGGCGGCGAGCGCCGCCGCACCGGCGAGCACCGCGCCACCGGCGACGGGTGCCCCCATCACCGTTACGCCGAACGTGGTTCCCACGACGGCACCGCCGCCGGCCGCCGAGTGCACGACCCTCGCGGCGATGCCGGTCGACGCCGTCGAAACGGCCAGCAAGTCGATCGACGTCGACGCCGACGGCACGCCCGACGTCGTGCGCACGTACTCCGTCGGAGGTGCGCCCGTGGCCGGCGACTGGCATCTGCGGGTGGAGCTCGCCAGCGGGCAAGGCGTCGATCTCACCCTGCCCGACGACCCCGCGCTCCCCGACGATCCGGCGCCGGGCGTTGTCGTGGTGCTCGGGGGCACGTACATCGGGTCCGACGCCGACCCGGGGCCGGGCGGGCTGCGTCCTGCGATCTTCGTGAAGACCGGGTCCGGTGCGTCAACGGCGATCATCTCGCTGTTCCGGCTCGACGAGTGCGCGCTCGTGGAGATGGGTGGCGGCACGCCGTTTCCGGTCGGCGCATCGGTGACGCATTCAGAGAGCCTGCGATGCGACAGCGTCGAAGGCGCGCGACTGTTGACCTTCCACCAGGCGCAGCTCAGCGGAGACGGGGTCAGCTACGAGGTGATCGACACGGGTTACACGCGCGACGGCAATGACCTCGAGGTCTACGGCGCGGGGCCGATCACGGCGATCGAACCCGCGATGCCGCCGGTCGCGACGCTGATCGACTGCCCAGGCATCGACCAGCCGTAACGACCGGGCCTCGCCTTCGAGCTTGCGCGGTTGTGCCCGCCCGGGCCGCGCGTCACGCGAGCTTCTTGTACCTGATGCGGTGTGGCTGCTCGACGTTCTCGCCGAGCTCGCGCTTCTTGTACTCCTCGTACTCGCTGAAGTTGCCCTCGAACCAGCGCACCTCGCTGTCGCCCTCGAAGGCCATCACGTGGGTAGCGATGCGGTCGAGGAACCAGCGGTCGTGGCTGATCACGACGACGCAGCCGGGAAACGACTCGAGCCCGGCCTCGAGCGCCCGGAGCGTGTCGACGTCGAGGTCATTGGTCGGCTCGTCGAGCAGCAGCACGTTGCCACCCGACTTGAGCAGCTTGGCCAGATGGACCCGGTTGCGCTCGCCGCCGGACAGCTTGCCGACGGGCTTCTGCTGGTCGGTCCCCTTGAAGTTGAAGCTCGCCACGTACGCCCGCCCGTGGATCTCGCGGCTACCGGCCTTGAGATGATCGACGCCGCCGGTGATCTCCTCGTAGACCGTCTTGTCGGCGTCGAGCGAGTCGCGTGACTGATCGACGTAGCTCAGTTGCACCGTCTCGCCGATCCTGATCGCTCCGGCGTCGGGTTGCTCCGACCCTTCCGCCCAGCCGGCGGCGGCGCCGACCAGCATGCGGAACAGCGTGGTCTTGCCGGCGCCGTTCGGTCCGATGATCCCGACGATCCCCGCCCTCGGCAGCGTGAACGACAGATCCTCGATCAGCAGCCGGTCGCCGAAGCCCTTGCGCAGACCGTCGACCTCGATCACCGTGTCGCCGAGGCGTGGACCGGGCGGGATCGCGATCTCGAGCCGGCGATCCAGATCGGTCGCCTGCTCGGCCTCCGTCTGCAGCTTCTCGTAGGCGGCGAGGCGGGCGCGGCCCTTCGCCTGGCGCGCCTTGGGCGCCATGCGCACCCATTCGAGCTCGCGCTGCAGCGTGCGCCGGCGCGCCTCGTTCGACTTTTCCTCCAGTGCCAGCCGCGCCTCCTTCTGCTCCAACCACGACGAGTAGTTGCCCTGGAACGGAATGCCGCGGCCGCGATCGAGCTCGAGGATCCACTGCGCGACGTTGTCGAGGAAGTAGCGATCGTGCGTGATCGCCACCACCGTGCCGTGGTAGTCCTGCAGGAAGCGCTCGAGCCACAGCACCGACTCGGCATCGAGGTGGTTGGTCGGCTCGTCGAGCAGCAGCAGATCGGGTCGCGCCAGCAGCAGCCGGCACAGCGCGACGCGTCGCTTCTCGCCGCCGGAGAGCGTGGTGACGTCGGCGTCGTCCGGCGGGCAGCGCAGTGCGTCCATCGCGATCTCGACGTTGCGTTCGAGGCTCCAGGCGTCGGCCGCGACGATCTTGTCCTCGAGCTCGGCCTGCAGTTTTCCGATCTTGTCGTAGTCGGCGTCGGGGTCGGCCCACATGGCCATGACGTCGTTGTAGCGGTCGATGATCGTCTGCACGGCGGCGACGCCGTCCATCACGTTGCCTCTGACGTCCTTGCTCGCGTCGAGCTGCGGCTCCTGCGCGAGGTATCCGACGGTGAACCCGGGCGTCAGCCGGGCCTCGCCGCTGAAGCCGTCGTCGAGCCCCGCCATGATCCTGAGCAGGCTTGACTTGCCGGCGCCGTTCGGCCCGATCACGCCGATCTTGGCGCCGGGATAGAAGGAGAGCGAGATGTTCTCCAGCACCGTGCGATCGGGCGGGTAGTGGCGGGCCAGCTTGTAGCAGGTGTAGATGAACTCGTGAGCCATGCTGCGCCGAGGCTATCGGTGGCCCCGTGCCGGTCCGGTTTGTGCCCTGGCTGCGTTCCGACGTGCCGCTCGTTGCCCGAAGGCAACGAGGGCTCGTCGCGCCTTGCCAGGACCCAAACCGATCCCGGCTTTATCGGCTCATACGGCTGTGAGCACTTCGGTCCTGGCTTGGTCGCGGACGTCGAGCAACGCCATGCCGACCACCGCCAGCACGATCAACGTGCCGCCTATCAGCGTGCTCGCCGACGGTCGTTCGGAGAGGAGAAGGAACGCCCACACGGGGACGAGGACGAGCTCGGTCTGGGCGAAGACGGTCATCTGCGCCGCTGGAATCTTGCGGGATGCCCTGTTGAAGATAAGCGTGCCGCCGACGATGAAGACCGCGCCGTGGGCGACCGCCAGCGCGATGTCGGGGGCTGGTGGCACGAAGGTGTCGCCGTTCGAGAACGTGACAACGCCGCAGATGACGATCATCAGCGCCCCATAGCCCGGAAGTACCGGCGTCCAGTCGCGCTCCGGAGCGGAACGCACTATCGCCGCGTAGAACGCGAAGCCAGCAGCGGAAGCGAGCGCCGCGAGGTCACCGAGGATGTCCTCGCCGGCGCCCTCGACGTTGAGCTCGCCGGCGACCATGATCGCCAGCCCGATCAGCGCGATCGTCATCGTCAGGTATGTGCGCCGCGCGATTCGCTCGCCGAGGAAGACACGAGCGACGACGACGCCGAACAACGGCGCTGTCGCGCCGAGGAAGGCGGCGTTCGCCGGCGTGGTGGTCTTGACCGCGTACACGAAGCCGATCGACGCCAGCAGCAACGCCATGTTTGCGGCCATCATGCGACGACCCGACGTGAAGGCTCGCAGCGTGCTCTGCGGCCTTCCGCTGACGAGCGCCCACGCTTCGACGACGGCGATGATTCCGAGCGAGCGCCAGATGAGGTACTGGAACGCGTTCGCACCGTCGGCGATGCGGGCGAGGATCGTGCCGAAGCTCCACAAGGCGCCCGCGCTGAGCGCGAGCAGCGGCACCAGCGCTCCGCTTCGAGTGGCGCGGTCGGCTCTCACTCGCTGATCGCGGTGAGGCGGTCGTAGTCGGCGCGGGACACGCCGAGCTCGTTACAGATGCCGCCGCGGAACTCGTCGACGAAGATCTCCGGGGACTGGCCGGCGCCGAACAGCGTCTGCTGGATCGCCAACCCGTCGCGCAGCGCCGACAACCGCGCCGCCGCCGACACGGGATCAGGGCACTCGAACTCGCCCGCTGCCGACCCCTCTCCGAACAGGCGATGGATCACTTCGATCTCGTGCTCGGTCAGGTCGGCCATCGCCTCGCGCAACGCCGGCAGGCGGCGCGTCTCTCCCCACGTCTCGATCCAGAGCAGCCAGGAGGCGTCGCTGGGGTCGGATGGCAGGCTTCCGCAGAGCATGCGGTCGAGGCGGTGCACCGCCGACCCCGTGCTGTCGGCGATCGAGTTCCGCAGCTCCTTGTCCTCCTCGCAGGCCACGCCCACGGCGGCGGTGATCAGGTCGACCTTGGACGAGAAGTGATAGTGCACGAGGGCGGTCGACACACCGGCGACCTTCGCCACGTCGGCGACGGTCATCTCGGTGAACCCGACGTCGATGATGACTTGCACGGCGGCCTCGAGAATCGCCGACTTCCGTTGATCGACGTTGGGCCGCAGCATGTGCTTGCGATCGTACCGAGCATGTCCTCGTTCCCAGGGCCGCACCGAATGTCGAGATGTCAGACTGGCCCGGTGCCCTACTCACTCGCTGCCGGACCCGAGATCGTCGCCATTCCGGGGCCCACGATCGTCCCCGATCGAGTGCTGTCGGCAATGCACCGGCCGATGCCCGACCTGTATTCCGGCGAGCTGCTGACCGTCACCGACGAGATCTACGAGCGGCTGCCGGCACTGGCCCGGACGAGCAGCCCCGGTCTCATCACCGTCAGCAACGGCCACGGTGCCTGGGCGATGGCGTTGTCCAACACGCTCTCGCGCGGCGATCGCCTGCTGGTACTCGAGTGTGGCGTGTTCGCCGGCCTCTGGGGCGAGATGGCCACGTTCGACGGCCTCGATGTGGAGATGATGATCGCCGACGAGGGCGCCGCGATCGACCCCGATGCAGTGGAGGCGCGGCTGCGGGCGGACCCCGAGCGGTCGATCAAGGCGGTGCTGATGGTGCAGACCGACACCGCGTCGTCGGTGCGAAACGACGTGGCCGCAGTGAGGCGGGCGCTCGATGCTGCGGATCACCCCGCGCTGCTGATGGTCGACTGCATCGCCTCGATGGGGTGCGAGTGCTACGAGATGGACGCGTGGGGCGTCGACGTCACGCTGGCCGCTTCGCAGAAGGGACTGATGACGCCGCCGGGGCTCGGCTTCGTGTGGGCCGGGCCGCGGGCACTCGTCGCCCACGAGACGGCCGACATGCGCACTCGGTACTGGGACTGGACGTTCCGGCTCCAGGAGGGGCCGCAGTACCTCCGCTTCTGCGGCACCGCCCCCGTGTCGCACATCTTCGGCTTCCGGGAGGCACTGCGCATGATCGAGGAGGAAGGGCTCGAGGCGCGGTGGCAGCGGCACACGACGATCGCCGCCGCGGTGCGTGCCGCGGTCGACGCCTGGTCCGCTCCCGACGCGCTGTCGCTGTTCGTCCGCGATCCCGCCCACCGCGGTGACTCGGTCACCACGATCACCACTGGTGCCGTCGACTCGACCCGCCTGTCGGACATCGCGCGTGACGGTGGCGGCGTCACGCTCGGTGTCGGGCTGCTGCACCTTGCCGGCTGCGCCTTCCGCATCGGCCACATGGGTCACGTCAGCGCCGCCTCCATTTTGGGCGTGCTGGGCGTCGTCGAGGCGGCGCTGATCGCGATCGACGCGCCGATCAGCGGTTCAGGTGTCGCCGCAGCCGCAACGTCGATCGCTGCGGCCTTCTGACGCTCGCACGGTCAACTCGGCTCGGGGTGGGCTACCGCGGTCGTTATCTCCTCGCGCTCTTGCATCGCCACCCCGGCGAGTACGGCGAGCATCCCGACGATGTCGAGCGCAGAGGGCTGCTGGTCGAGCGCGACCCATCCCACGACGAGGGCCGTGACCGGCAGCAGTGCGAGCAGCACCGAGAAGCGGCGCACCGGGATCCGGCGCAACACGTACTGGTCGATGCCGTATCCGATCGCGTTCGAGAACACGCCGGTCAGGCAGCACAGGATCAACAGCGTCGCCGACGACCAGACCGGGCCGCTCGTCGGCGCGCCGACCGGCGTAATCGCGATCGTCCCGATCGACAATGCGACAGCGAGGCCCGCGACCCCCGGGCGGACCTGCGCCACCCGTGACCCGACGACGATGTACAGCGCCCACATGGCGGACGAGAGCAGGATGAAGAACACGCCGATCGCGTTGTCCGCCAGCTCGACGCCCCCGAGCGTGGCCACGCCAGCGACGGCGAGCGCCAGCGCGCCGGCGTTGCGAGTGGTCCGCGTGGTCGCGGCGGCGACGGCGATCGGTCCGAGGAACTCGATCGCCACGCTCTTGCCGAGATCGATGTGATTGATGCCGAGATAGAAGAACAGGTTCATCAGCGCTGTGGCGATACCGAACACGGCCGCGCCTGCGAGATGGCGGCGCGTCCATCCGCGGTAGAAGCCCGGCGAGATCGCCAGCAGCGCGATCGACGCTCCCATCACACGGAACCAGGCGACGGTCTGCGGCTCGACCTCGTCGAAGAGCGAGATCGCGATCGCGGCACCGACGTACTGCGAGATCGCGGACAGCAGGAACAGCGCCTCGGGCGGCGCTGTGGCGAGGGTTCGTTCGACGCGCCCGCTGCGGGCGGTCACGCGCGGCGTCAGTCGAACAGCTCTGGGTCGGTGCGGCAGATCTCCTGCCAGAGCGGCTGGAACGAGAACCAGCCGGCGAGTGGGTAGCCGATCTGCTCGTGCGTGTACTTCGCGTACTCGGGCCGGATCTCCTTCGGCGTTCCCGCTGCCATCGCCGCCAGCTGCGCCTGGCACGAACGCTCCATCGTGATGAACCAGAACGCCGCCTCGTCGACCGACTCACCGACCGTGAACAGCCCGTGGTTCTGGTGGATCGCCGCCTTGCCCGACGGGAACCTGGAGGCGAACTCCTTGCCGGCGTCGACGTCGAACACCACTGCGCCGCCCTGCTCGGCAATGACCGTGTGGTCTTCGTAGAAGTAGCAGGCGTCCTGGGTGATCGGTGCCAGCGGGATGCCGAGGGAACTGAACGCCTTGCCGTAGATCGAGTGCGAGTGGGCGGCGGCGACGACGTCGGGGCGAGCGGCGTGGATCGCGGAGTGGAGGACGAACGCGGCCCGGTTGACGTGGTAGTCGCCATGCACCACCTCGCCCGCATGATTGAGCAGGATCAGGTCGCTCGCCTTGATGTGGCGGAAGCTGTAGCCGAAGGGGTTGACCCAGAACAGGTCGGGGAACTCTGGGTCGCGCACCGTGATGTGGCCGGCGACGCCCTCGCCGAATCCGAGCCGGCCGAAGATCCGCAGCGCGCCGGCCAGCTTGGCCTTGCGGTGAGCGCGCTCCTCCTCGACGGTGTCGAACGTCGGCGGCAGCGGCATCGTCAGCTCGCTCTTGGGCGTCAACGGAATGCCGTCGATGGTGCGGACGTCGTGGTCGATCATCGCCATGCCGCAAGCGTACTGCTCGGGTGCTGTGGTGATCATGGGCCAGCGAGACGCGGATCAAGGCTGAGAAGCGGCGCTCTTAGGCCCGTAGTCCGATGAACAGTTTGTGGATGAGGTCACTCTATCGAACATATGTTCGATAGAGTGACGCCATGTCACGCACCGCCGATCCGAGCCTGGCCCTCGCCGGCCTGATGGTGTGTGATGTCACGGCGTTGGACGTCGCCGGAACGGTCGATGCCGGCAGCCGCTTGCGTGTGCTGCGCGGTTGGCTGGATTCGTTCGAGGCCTCGTTGAGCGCCCAGATCAACCGCCTCTACGCCGCCGGGTCAGGCGCCCCTGCCGCCGAGGCACTCAGTCGATCGCAAGGTGTGTCGGCCGCGGAGGGGCGCCGGAGGGATCGCCGCTCCAAGGCGCTTGACGAAGCGCCCTCGTTCGCCGATGCGCTCGCTGCCGGCGCGGTCGGAGCAGAGCATGCCGACGCCCTCGCCAACGCGACGGCCAAGCTCGACGAAGCGACCAAGACGTCGTTCCTCGAGCACGAGGCCGAGCTTCTGTCCGACGCGAAGGCGTCTTCACCGGAAGACTTCCGGCGTCGCTGCAAGCGGCTGCTCACCAAGATCGAACACGACCAGGGCATCGAACGCGCGGAGCGGCAACGTCGCGAAACCCACCTCTCGCGGCGCATCGACGTCCACGGGATGCATCACATCTCGGGCGTGTTCCATCCCGAGCTGGGTGCGGCCTTGTTCAAGGCGATCGACCTCGAGGTCGAGGCGTCGGTCGCCGCCGGCGGCGATCGAGCCGCCGACCGCCAGCACCTCGCCGCCCAGGCCCTCGCCAACCTGGCGATCGGGGGACATCAGCAGGTGCGTCCGATCGAGGCCGAGATCAGCGTCGTGATCGACGTAGCCACGCTCACCGACGGCCTGCACGACGACTCAGTCTGCGAGTACGACAACGGCGTGCCGCTCCCGCCAGAGACGGTGCGCCGCCTGTGCTGTCAGGGCGTGCTCGTGCCGATCTTCGTCGGTGCCGACGGTGTTCCGCTCGACCTCGGCCGCGACCAGCGCCTCGCCAGCCGGGTCCAACGCCGGGCCCTGCGCGCGATGTACCGCACGTGCGGCTTCGCCGGCTGCGACGTCCCGTTCAACCGCTGCGAGATCCATCACCTCGTCCCCTGGGAGGTCGGTGGCCCCACCGATCTCGCGAATCTGATCCCGATCTGCAGCCATCACCATCACGTCGTCCACGAAGGTGGGTGGAGCCTCCACCTCGCGCCCGATCGACTGCTGACGATTCGACAACGTGACGGTGACCTGTTCGCGACCGTGCCGATCCAGATCAGGTCGAACACCCGGCGAGAACGTGTCATGCACGACACCTGCGAACGCGCCCGACAACGAGTCCGCGCCCTTCAAGAGAGCTGATGCGATGTGCGAGCGCGATCACCGACGCGGTCATGGCCCGCACGACACGTGGTCGTTCACCGGCTCTGCCGCGCGATGCTGGCGCGCGTGAACCGCGAGATCCGGCCGACCACGATCGCTCCGCCTGCGGCGAACTATGCGCATGCGATGCTCACCGAGGGGCCGGCGCGTTGGCTGCACACTGCGGGCGTCGTGCCCATCGCGCCTGACGGCTCCGTGCCGTCGGATCTCGCGGGACAGGCGACTCAGGTCTGGTCGAACATCGCCGCCATCCTGTCCGAAGCACAGATGTCGGCCGGCGACGTCGTATCGGTGACGACCTATGTGGTGGCGGGGGAGGAGCTGTCGCCCGTCATGCGCGCACGGGACGAGTTCCTCGACGGGCGTCGCGTGGCGTCGACGTTGGTGACGGTGTCGGCGCTGGCGCGACCGGAATGGCGCGTCGAGATCGCGGTCGTGGCGGCGGCGCCGTGACAGATCAGTCCCCCGCCGAGTGGTTGCAGGAGCATGCCGAGATCGAGTGCTGCTACCTCACGACGACGGGTCGCCGATCGGGTCAGCCACACGAGATCGAGATCTGGTTCGGCGTCGTGGAGTCGACGCTCTACCTCATCTCCGGCAACGGGCCGACCGCCGACTGGTACCAAAATGTCGTCGCTGATCCGGAGGTCACGGTGCGCATCGAACACGAGACGCGAGCGGGCCGCGCGAGCGTCGTGACCGACCCTCAAGAGCGACGGCGGGTGGGCGATGTGATGGGTGCGAAGTACGTGTGGGACGGCGATCCGGCGATCGGTCTGACGTACCCGGCCTGGTGCTACGACGTTCCGGCCGTCGCCGTCGAGTTCTGATCGCGATTCTCGCGACGGGAACGTCGATCTCGGTTCGTTGAGGGTGTTGTGAGCGAAGATCTGGCGTCGGTCGGGCACGACGCCTCGTCCGCGGAGGCCAGGTTCTGGCAGCTGTACGACGCCTCGTTGCCACACGTCTACGGCTTCCTGCTCCGCCGGTGCGACAGGCAGACCGCCGAAGACCTCACGCAAGAGGTGTACGTCGACCTGGTACGGCGGGTGCGGCGCGGCGATGAACTCAGCGGGTTCACGACGGGCTGGCTGATCACCGTCGCGCGCAGCCGGCTGATCGACCACATGCGAGCGCAACAGCGCCGTGAGCGCAAGCTGTCGATGGCGTGGTCGGCCGCCGAATCGAGCGCGCGCCGCGGCATCACCGTCGATGACCCGGCGGTGGACATGGGCGCCGCGACCGAGAGGGCGCTGAGCGAGCTGGCCGAAGCCGAGCGCTGCGCCTTGGTGATGCACCACCTCGATGGGATGTCGGTGGCCGACGTCGCCGACTCGATCGGGCGCAGCACGCGCGCAACCGAATCCTTACTGGCGCGCGCTCGCCGCAAGTTCCGCGCCGCGTTCGAGGAGACCGCCGATGCCTGAGCGATCGATCGAAGAGCTCCTCGGCCAGTTGCCCGAGCCGAGCCCGCCTGCCCCCGACTTCGAGGCCCGTCTGCGGGCGCGCCTTGCCGCCGAGCTGCGTGCCGAGACCGCTCCAGATCCACACCCACTCTCGAACCCGGAGGTGATCGAGTTGCAGACCCTGACCAGAACCCCAGCCGACCCGAAGCACGACCGTCGTACGTGGTTGAAGGCTGCGGCCGTCGTACTCGTCGCAGGCGGCGTCGTAACGGCGCTCGTGCTCGCGCAGCGCGATGGCGAATCACCGGCCACCGACACCGTCCCGGACGCGACCACCGCCCCTGCGCCGGTCGAGACGACGAGCCCAGTCGCGGTCGAGACGACGAACCCCGCCGAGGTCGAAACGACGAGCCAGGTGGCGGTGGCGACGACCGTTCCCGCCCTCCAGGCCACGTTCGCCGGCGCGACCGTCGACGCGTTCGCAGTCGATCCGGGGAGCAATCCCTACTTCGTCGGGGCGGCCGACGACGTGTGGGTGTCGTCGCTCGCAGGCGAGCTCGTCCGACTCGATAGCGAGACAGGCGAGATCGTGGCGCGGGCGACCGTGCCAGAGTCATCTCCATTCGCGGTGGACGCCGACGCCGTTTGGGTCGCCGACGCCATCGGGGGTGACGTCATCCGGCTCGATCTGGTCGACGGCACCGAAGTCGCCCGCATCGCGACCGGTGTCGAGATCCTGGAGAACAGCTATCGCCAGCCGATGCTCCCCGGCGCCGCAAGGTCGTTCGCGCAGGTCGGCGGCATCGCGTCGAGCGGCGATGCTGTCTGGGTGGGCGACAAGGCCGGCGTCGTGATGCGGATCGATCCATCGACCGACACGATCACGGCGAGGTTCGACGTGCCGGTCCGCCCCGACCTACTGCGAGTCGAGGGTGAGGTGCTGCTCGTCGTCAACCAGCTCGGCGGAGAGGCAGCGGCCATCGACACCACCGATGGCACCGTGCTGCACGAAGTCAGCGGCCTCGACGACATAGCCGGAGCGGCGTTGTACGGCGGCGCCACGTATCTCCATGACCGCGTGACCGGCACGGTGACCCGCACCGACCTGAGCACCGGCGAGCAGCGGACGAGCGCCGCCCTCGGCGCGCCGCTCGAGCGCTCCGGAGAGCCGACGTTGCCCACTGGGCTCGCGGTGAGCGGCGCAGGTGTGCTCGTCGATACGAAGACGACACCCAACAACCTGCATGTCCTCGACCCGGTCACGCTCGAAGAGATCGGGACGTTGACGACCACCGCTGATCAGGGCGACATGGCGATAGCCGGCGACGGCTCGGTCTGGCTCGTTCGGAGCCTCGCCAACGAGGTGGTGCGGATCACGCCCGCCGCGCTGTGAGCGCCGAGCTCTGACGCCGCCGCGCGAGCACACGCGCCGCCATGCGCCAGCCGACAAAGCAGAGGCCGAGGAAGATCGTCGCAACGATCACGAAGCTGGCCGGCGTATCGCGCCCGAAGATGAGGTTGCGGCACATCATCCCGACGAGCAACGTGATCGGCCAGATGCCAAGACCGGTGAGGAGCGCCATCGGCCACCGCCAGGCGCGCACGATCAGCCAGGCGGCACCGAGGCCGATAAGAAACGGCGCAGCGGTCTCGAGCACACCGGCGACAGCGGAACCTTCGTCATGGCTGCGCCGGCCCACAGCGACGAACACCATCACCGACAGGACGTCGAGACCGAGCGCGTAGGCGGCGAGTCGCCTCTGGGTGGTCACCGGTCAGCCCTCCGACGTGAAGCCGCCGAGCGTGCCCTTGAAGAACAGCAACGGGTGCGGTCCGTCCCCGTCGTGGTCGGCATCGGCATCGAGCGCCACCACGCGACCGAGCACGAACAGGTGGTCGCCCATCTCGTACACGCTTTCGACCTCGCAGTCGATCCAGGCGACGGCGCGCTCGATGATCGGCGAGCCGGTGGCGCCGGCGTACCACGCGACGTCGTCGAACCGCTCGTCCTCGTTGCCCGCCTTGGCGAACTTCCAACAGAGGTCGGACTGAGCACGCGAGAGGATGTTGACGCAGAACCGCTCCGAGGGCGCGATCGCCTCCCACGTGATGCTGTTCGTCATCGGAAGGAAACCGACCATCGGTGGGTCGAGCGACACCGAGGTGAACGAGCCGATCGTGAATCCGGCCGGGCGATCGCCGCTCATCCCGGTCACGATCGTCACGCCAGTCGGGAAGTGTCCGAGGACCGTGCGGAACTGCTTCGGATCGATGGCTTGCGCGTCGGGCATCGCAATCGATGGTAGGGGCCGGGTACAGCGAGCGGACTTACGCTGTCGCCGTGGAGGACAGTCCGATCGAGGATCGCAAGCGTGCGCTGCGCCGCGAGATGCGGGCCCTCCGGCGCGCCCTACCCGACCAAGAGGAGCGTTCGGAGCGTCTGTGGAAACGAGTGCAGACGCTGCCGGCGGTGGCGGCGGCGAAGGTCGTGATGGCCTTCGATTCAGTTCCGGGCGAGCCGCTGACAGCGCCGTTCATCGCATGGTGCCGCGAGCAGGGCAAGACCGTGCATGTCCCCGAGGAGGAACCGCCACCCGATCCGCGCACGATCGACGTCGTGATCGTCCCGGGAACTGCCTTCACCCGCGCCGGTGATCGGCTCGGCCAGGGCGGCGGTTGGTACGACCGGTTCCTCCGCACGGTGCGTGGGGACTGCGCCACTATCGGCGTCGCGTTCGGACCGCAAGTCGTCGATCAACTGCCAGCGGCTCCGCACGACGTTCGTGTCGACCGGATCGTTACGGATTGCCCGTAATGGGGCCAGTTCTAACCGTCAGTGTCGGACCATGCCGCACTCTGACGCCCTGGCCACTCCGCTCTGGGGCCGGGGCTTGTTGCGGCAACCGTATGAAACTCGTCACGTTCGTATAAAACCGGTTGACGATTGCGTCACGTCCGTGCAAACTCGGCGACAGCAGGCGGAACGTGATGACGCGGGAACCGACATTTGGTCGCCAGGTTCCCGTCGAGCGAGTGGCGAAACCGCACGCCAGCTGAACCAAGTTCAGTGGAGCGGTTCGTCGGCGGCGTTGAGGTCGGCTTGCTGTCTTCGTGAGGCTGTGCGGTCGCGGACCGACAGCAACAGGAGGCTTTCGATGGGCGGACCGAGACAGGGCTCTTCCCGGCTGCGCGCGTTGGCCGGGATCGTCGCGTTGAGTGGTGTCCTGGTTGGAGTGGCGCCGGCGCCAGTCAGTGCAGCCAGCTCGCTGGCGCCGACGACCACGCATCACGTGACCCCACAGGAAAAGGAGTTTCCTGGTGACCGCGCTTGTCCCGTGGGGACGACCCTGGTAAAGGACCAGTTCCAGAGCGTGACGCAGGGCGTCGAGACAGGGACAGCCTCGAGAAGTTACGACATCGGCGGCACGACGGTGACCGTCACGCTGACGGTTCACGCCGACAACACATTCGACTTCGCGATCGACAATGGCGTCGCCGCGCACGTCTTCGTCAAGGGCTCGAACTATCTGCTGTACCAGTATGCGCCGCCGGTAGCGGGGGCGACGAACAGCGGTGCGGTCAGCTCCGACACCGGGTTGCACAGTGGCTACATATCGGGTGACTCGTATCAAGACGTGAGTCATCTCGACTTCTGTCTGTCAGCTGTGCGGCCGCCGGTTGCGCTCCAGGCGACGACGACCGCGACTGCGACGTTCACCCGGACGATCACGTGGTCGTTGGACAAGTCGGTCACGCCCGCCAGCCACGCCGGTGCAGCCGGCGAGGATGCCGGCACATCGACGTGGACGGTGGTCGCCAGCAAGATCCAGACGCTCTCCAACTTCCAGGTGACTGGCACGGTCTCCGTCACAAACGGCAACAACTTTCCCGTTGCTTTCGCCGTCGCCGAGTCGCTCACCGGCGGGATACCGGTGACGGTGAACTGCGCGGGCAGCGTCACCCCCAACGAGGGCACTGCGCCCGCCAACGGAAGCGTCAACTGCACGTATGCGGTGACGCCGGCGAACGATCTGGCGACATTGGTGACGGCCGTGGTGACACCGACTGATTCCGCGATCGGCGCGGTCACGGCGACGGCGCCGGTCTCGTTCACCGAGAACGTGATCGGCGACGACACCGTCACGGTGGACGACAATCGCGACAGCGAGGGCCAGTTCCCGGACGGAATCTCCACTTCGACGACGTTCGACTACGACGAGACGTTCCCTTGCTCGTCGAACCCTGCCGATTACACGAACGGCGTTGACGTCGACACCTACCCGAACACCGCCACGTTGACGGGCGACAACACCAATCTGTCCGATTCCGCAACGGTCACCGTCACATGCTCGCTGGCGCCCGTCACTGCCACGAAGACGGCCGCGGGCACCTATGACCGCACGATCGAGTGGACGTTGGAGAAGTCGGTCGCGCCGACCAGCCACAGCGGCACGGCGGGTAATGCCGCCGGCACGTCGACGTGGACCGTCGTGGCGACGAAGACCGAGACGCTCGGCAACTACAGGGTCACGGGCTCGATCACGATCGACAACCCGACTGGGGTTCCGCAGTCGTTCACAGTGACCGACGTGCTCAACGACGGCACCGTCGCCGCCGTCGATTGTGATGCGACCACGGCTGGAAATCAGAGCTTCGGCACGCTGCCGGCGGACGGAGCGATGACGTGTCAGTACACGGCGCTGCCCGAGGACGATTCGGCGACGCTCAACACGGCCACGGTGTCAGTGTCGGGCAACCCGGACCAGACGGCGACGGTAGCGGTCTC
The DNA here is from genome assembly GCA_035641795.1 of Ilumatobacter sp. Classification (GTDB taxonomy): domain Bacteria; phylum Actinomycetota; class Acidimicrobiia; order Acidimicrobiales; family Ilumatobacteraceae; genus Ilumatobacter. Next base: position 2,587 of record DASQTR010000023.1, on the reverse strand, counting down.
GTTCACCGAGAACGTGATCGGCGACGACACCGTCACGGTGGACGACGATCGTGACACCGAAGGACAGTTCCCGAAGGCGATCTCGTCGTCGACGACGTTCGACTACGACGAGACCTTCCGTTGCTCGGGGATTTCGTCCGACTACACGAACTTCACGAACCAGCGGACGGAGACCAACACGGCGACGCTGACCGGGCCCGATACGGACCTGTCCGACAGCGCGGCCGTCGACATCACCTGCACCCTGCCGGCGGCGAGCGTCGACGTCACCAAGACGGTGGCCGGTAATGCCGTCATGTGGTCGTTCGACTTCACCATCGCTCCGGTCCCGGCCGGCGAGACGGCGACCAAGTCGGCTACGAATGCGGCGCCCACGGTCGGCTGGGACGGGCTCGTGCCCGGCACCAGCTACACGATCACGGAGACCAACGTCGCCGGGTTCATCACCGGGACGTTGACCTGCACCGGCGGCACCAACACGGTGGGTGCGTCGTCCTTCACGCCCGCTGCCGGTCAGGCCGTGACATGTGCGATCACGAACGATGTGGTCGAGCAGCAGGCGCCGCCGATCGCCGACATCGCCGTCGTCAAGACGGCGACGCCGACGGTCGTGACGCCCGGCGGCAACGTGACGTGGACGCTCGTCGTCACGAACAACGGCCCCAACCCGGCGGACAACGCCACCATCGTGGACAGCCTGCCGGCGGCGCTGACGCTCGTGTCGTTCACGGCACCGGCCGGCTGGGACTGCTCCGGCAGCGTGACCGGCAACCCGGGCAAACTGTCGTGCACGAAGCCGACGATGGGGGTCAACGAGTCGGGGACCTTCACGTTGTCGACCACGGTGGCAGCCGCCGCTGCCGGCACGACCATCAACAACATCGCGGTCGTGTCGACGACAACGACCGAGACGACGACCAGCAACAACCAGGATCCGGAGCCGATCACCGTTCAGATCGCGGTGCTGCCGCCCACGGGTGGCTACGTCTGGAACCGGGTCGCGATCGCTGCGGGCCTTGTGTTCGCAGGGTTCGCGTTGGCGGCAGTCGACCGCCGTCGCCGGCTCAGGTCGTGATGTAACAGTTCGCGACGCTGAGGCCCGACCACCGCCGGGTCCGAGGCCTCAGCGTCGCTTCAAGCTCCGAGCGAACGCGCCGATCGGACCCCAGCCTTTGGTCTCGCAGATCGTCACGACGACTGAGACGAAGAACGGCACCACGTCGGTTCGCGCCAGTAGCTCGGTGCGGCGGGAGTTCCGAGGGCGAGACGTCGGAGGAACTAAAGGAACTAGATGTCTTCTTCGTAGTATTCGCGGCCGAGGTGGGTGATCTGCTCCTCGCCCATCATCCAGCGCAGCGTGTTCTTGAGCTTGGTGAGCTGGATGAAGAGGTCGTGCTCCGGATAGAGGCCGGGCGCCGCCATCGGTGCTTTGTAGTAGAAGCTCAGCCACTCCTGGATGCCGCTCATGCCTGCACGCTGCGCAAGGTCGGAGAACAGCACGAGGTCGAGTGCCAGCGGCGCGGCGAGGATCGAGTCGCGGCACAGGAAGTCGACCTTCAGCTGCATCGGGTAGCCGAGCCAGCCGAAGATGTCGATGTTGTCCCAGCCCTCCTTGTTGTCACCACGCGGGGGGTAGTAGTTGATCCGCACCTTGTGGTACACGTCGCCGTACAGCTCGGGATAGCTCTCGGGTTCGAGGATGTGCTCGAGCACGCCGAGCTTCGACTCCTCCTTGGTCTTGAAGCTCTCCGGGTCGTCGAGCACCTCGCCGTCACGGTTGCCGAGGATGTTGGTCGAGTACCAGCCCGAGAGCCCCAGCATGCGGGCCTTGAGCATCGGGGCGAGGACGGTCTTGATCAGCGTCTGGCCGGTCTTGAAGTCCTTGCCGGAGATGGCGATGCCGCTGTCGGTGGCGAACTGGCGCAGCACCGGCGTGTCGACGGTGAGGTTCGGTGCGCCGTTGGCGAATGGCACACCTTCGAGCAGGGCAGCGTAGGCGTACAGCATCGACGGGGCGATCGTCGGATCGTTGGCGTCGATCGCCTTCTCGAAGGCATCGAGGTCCATGTGCGCCGGGCCGGGCTCGATGAAGACCTCGGTCGACGCGGCCCAGATCATGACGACGCGGTCGACCCGCTTCTCGTCGCGGAAGCGGTTGATGTCGGCGCGGATCGCCTCCAGCATCGAGCGCTTGTCGACCGACTTCTGCACGTTGTCGGCATCGATGTTCTTCACGTACGCACGGTCGAACGCTGCCGGCATCGGCCGCACGTCACGCAGCGCCTCGGACACCTGCTCGATGTGCCTGCCGCCCTCGAGCACGCCCGCCCGTTGGGCGGCGACGTAGGCGTCGTCGGGGAAGGGATCCCACGCGCCGAACACGACGTCGTCGAGGCCGGCGAGCGGCACGAAGTCACGGATCAACGGGTTGCGATCGTCGGTGCGCTTGCCGAGGCGGATCCGATCCATCAGCGCCAGCGAGCCGATCGGCTGGCCGAGGCCGCGCTTCAAGAGCTCGACGCCGGCGATCAATGTCGAGGCGACGGCACCGAGGCCGACGGTGAGCACGCCGAGCCGGCCGTCGGCC
>DASQTR010000022.1:0-4063 GCA_035641795.1 Ilumatobacter sp. | reverse complement strand
GTGGCGGTCGTGACGCTTGCCGTCGTCCCCACCGCACTGGGCGAGTACTGGCAGACCGACGACGCCACGGTCGCCGCCGCCGCGATCGAGGTCGACGGCGCGCCGCTCGAGCCGCTCACCCCGGCGACGTCGACGACATCGAGTCGAGCGGGAACGTCCATGGTGCCTCCGCCGACCCCGGCGCCGAACACGCAGCCAGCGCTCGGCATCGAGGTGCCGCGAACCACGGGCACGGCGACCGCGACGACCACCACAGCGACGACCATCAAAGCCACGACCGTCACGCCGACAACGATCACCGCAACGACCATCACAACGCCGGCGACCACGACCGTGCCACCGATGCCGGCGCTCGCGCGCCCGGTGCGGATCATCGTCGCCGGCGACTCCACGGCGCGGGCGACAGCCGCCGGTCTGCTGGCGTGGGCCGTCGAGCACCCTGACGTGGCCCAGGTCGAGGTCGTCGGCGCGCCCGGATGCGGGTTCCTGCGGGGCGGCGAACGACGCGAAGGGGGCTGGAAGCGCGAGCCCGCCGAGTGTGACCGCTGGCTCGACGACGAGCTGCCATCACGCGTCGCGGCGACCCAACCTGACGTGGTGATGATGATGGTCACGACCTGGGACGTCGTCGACCACCGCTGGGACGCCGGCGACGGCTTGACACCGCTCGACCCGGAGTTCGCTCGCAACCTCGCGGACGCGTACGCCACCGTGACCGACCAGCTGCTCGCGCTGGGTGCCGGCTCGGTCGCATGGGTCGCTCCGCCAGTCCCCAACGTGTGGTGGGGCAATCAGGGGACGGGGCAGGAAGACCCCGCCCGCCACGCCGTGCTGCGCAGGGTGATCGACCAGCTCGCGTCCGCCCGCGCCGACCAGGTGGCCGTGGTCGACCTGCGCGGCTGGCTCGACGCTTCCGGCCTCGCCCAAGACCACGACGTGCGCCCTGACGGCGTGCACTTCGAGCCGGGTGCGGCGCTGCGCATCGCCGAGGACTTCCTCGGCGAGAGCCTCGTCAGGGCCGCACTCCCGTGATCGAATCCCCGATTCACGTCTACACCGATGGGGCTTGCTCGGGGAACCCTGGACCGGGTGGGTGGGCGTGGGCCGTTGCTCCCGACGGCGATCCGCGCGGTTCGGGAGGCGAGCGCCTGACGACCAACCAGCGGATGGAGCTCCGGGCGGTGCTCGAGGCGCTGCGCGCGCTGGGCGTCGGGAGCGAAGCCGGTCCCATCGTGGTGGTGTCCGACTCGACGTACGTGATCAACTGCTTCCGCGACAAGTGGTGGGTCAAGTGGCAGCAGAACGGTTGGCGCAACTCAAAACGTCAGCCGGTGGCCAACGCCGACCTGTGGCAACCGCTGGTGGACCTCGTGAACTCGGGATCGGTCACGTTCCGCTGGGTGCGTGGGCACTCGGGCGATCCGATGAACGACCTCGTCGACACTATGGCGGTCGCCGCTGCCCGGCGAGCGGTCGGCTAGGCACAGGTCCAAAGGCAGTACGCGTCCGATGGCATTACGAACGCGTGACGAATCGCTACTCTCGATGCGCATGATCCCGGGTCGCCGTGTCGCGACGCGCCTGTGGGCTGGTGTCGCCATCCTGCTGGGCGCGGTTGCCGTGCCGCTGGCCGTCGCGCCGGCGAGCGTTTCCCACGCGGCGCCGCCCGGCATAGGAGAGATCGTCGCCTACGTGGCGCGCGGCGTCGGCAACGGCCACGGGCGCGGCCTCAGCCAGTGGGGTGCGTTCGGGCGGGCAGTCAACGGCGGCCAGTCGTGGCAGCAGATCCTCGACACCTACTACGCCGGCACGGTCAACGGCAATCGCGGCGAGGCAGCTTTCCGAGTGCGACTCACCGACTGGGACGACCATTCGACGTTCGGCGTCATCTCGGCATCCGGCCAGGCGCGCTGGAACGGTTCGGCGACCGACTACTCCTCGCTGTACGCGGTGGAGGTGGGCAGCAACTCGTTCCAGGTGTACGGCTCGTCGTCGCTCGGGTGCCCGGGCGGGTCTTCGATCCCGGTTCCGACGGTCGACATGGCGGTCGGTGCTTCCGGCGACATGGTGCGCCAGCTGCAGACGCTGCTCAACCACTTCGGGGCGGCGCTGGGGGTCGACGGCAGCTTCGGCAACCAGACGCGGACCGCAGTGATCGGGTTCCAGAACTCGTCGGGCCTCACCGCCGACGGCGAGTGGCACGTCGAGGACTGGAACACAGCCCAGTCGCGGCTCGCGGGAGAGGACTCGATCCCGTGGACACTGCTCACGCCTTCGCCGGTCGCCGGGCCGATCGTCTTCTCCACTCCGGTCGACGCAGGCGGCGCGCCGTCAGGCGCCGTGCTCGGCGCGTGCGAGGTGTCCGGGTCGATCACCCATTACCGGGGCACGCTCCAATTGCTGGACACGGCCGGCCCCAACCGGGTCGTCAACCAGCTCGACGTCGAGCTCTACCTGCGCGGCGTCGTGCCGCGAGAGGTGTCTGCCAGTTGGGGATCGGCCGGTGGCGGCGCCGGCATGAACGCCCTGCGCGCCCAAGCCGTGGCCGCCCGGTCGTACGCGCTCAACGAGACGCGCTACTCGTACGCCAAGACGTGCGACACGTCCTCGTGCCAGGTGTACGGCGGGGCGGCGACCCGCCCGGCGCCGACGTCGGCAGGCTTCGTCGGCGTGGAGCACGTCCTGAGCAATCAGGGGATAGCCGACACCGCGTCGGTCGTGCGGCTCCGCAACGGAGCGGTCGTCTCCACCGAGTTCTCGGCGTCGAACGGACCGCGTACGGCGGGCGGGAGCTTCCCCGCCGTCGACGACCCCTGGGACGACGTCCCCGGAAACCCGCTGCACACGTGGACACGCGTCATCGATGCCGACGCGATCGCGACCAAGTACGGCCTCAGCAACGGCAACGGGATCGCCACGATCCACGACAGTGGATCTGGGTTCGACGGCATCTGGGCCAACGAGGTCGTGGTCAACGGCGCGCTGCTGGCGAGCGCATGGGACTTCCGCAACGCCTTCGGTCTCCCATCGCCCGGCTTCGAGCTGTTGCCGATCACCCGCGGTGTTGCGACCTCCACCGGTCTTTCGTTCATCGGTGACTCGGTTGGGGTCAGCATCGCCGACAACGACGCGTCCGAGCTGCGCGTGCTGCTCGAGGGAGTGTTCGGCACGGCGACGTTCGACAGCATCGTCGCCCGTCGCACGCAGGGCGGCTCGATCGCCGACGGCGTGTCGGCGGCCAATGCCGTGCCGCTCGGCACCGAGCTGGTCGTGGTCGAGCTCGGTTACAACGACGAGGTGGGGACGATGGCGTCCCGCATCGACGCCGTCATGACGGCCCTGCGCAATCGCCAGGTCCAGCGTGTGGCGTGGGTCAACCTGTCGCAGCGACGCAGTGAGTTCACGGCGACCAATGCTGCGATCGCGGCCGCCGCCGCTCGGTGGAGCGAGCTGGTGGTGTTCGACTGGAAGTCGGCCAGCGACGGCGCCGCAGGCAACCGCTGGTTCTCGGACAACGTCCATCTCACGGCCACGGGGCGGTCGGAGTTCGCGCTGTTCTTGCGCGATCGCATGCTGCCGCTCGCGGGCGGCGTGTCGGCAAGGACGGTGGTGCCGGGTGCGCCGTTGCGTGTGGGGGTGTTGAACCGGTTCGGGGTGCCCGCGGTCGGTGTGAAGGGTGTGGCGTTGAACGTGACGGCGGTGAATCCGGCGGATGCGGGGTGGTTGCGGGTGTGGCCGTGTGGGTCGCCGGAGCCGGCGACGTCGGCGGTGAACTATGCGTTCGCGGGTGCGGTGGAGCCGAACGCGGTGGTGGTGCCGGTGGATGCGACGGGTGAGGTGTGTGTGGCGACGATGACGGCGACCGAGGTGGTGGTTGACGTCTCGGGTTGGTTCAGCGCTGGTCTCGAGTCGGCGACGGGCCGGCTGGTGGACACGCGTGAGGATGGGGCGGAACGCACGGTGGTGCCGGGTTCGCCGTTGCGTGTGGGGGTGTTGAACCGGTTCGGGGTGCCGGGGGTCGGTGTGAAGGGTGTGGCGTTGAACGTGACGGCGGTGAATCCGG